>WRLJ01000122.1 GCA_009777685.1 Oscillospiraceae bacterium
TTATGCCTCTTGCATTCGCCTGTGTGCCGGTGTTGACCAGGTGAAGGGCCTCGCCGACGCCATGCGGGCCCGCGATGCGAACCGCGCCTGCGGCGGTGTTTGATGTGGTGCTTGCCGCGGTGTCCCCGCGGAGAAGGCCCGAGTTGCCCGTGGCCGTCTCGGTCCCCGAAGCGTCGCGCGTGCTGAACGGCACACCGGTGGTGGCGACATTCCCCGTCGCGCCGTCGAACGACCAGTAGGTGTGCGCGTACCCGGGAACGACCACAGTGGGTGTTTCCGACGCGACGGCTGTCCCTCCATAAAATGTCAATATTGGGCTGAAGAGGATCAGCATTGTCAGTGTCATGGACAGGCTTCTCCGAAACATTTTTTTCATTTTAATTGCCTCCATACTAAAATATTCGTCTGACTCTATATTTATTTAGAGTCATCTATAGTAAAATATAACACAGCCTGTCCGACATGTCAATATGGTATTATGATAAAAATTCTCATGTTTATTTTTGGCTATAATCCACAAAATTTCGCGTCATCTAAGGCCTCTCAATCATTTTAGCATTTTCTATACCATTCTGGAACCCCCTGTGTTTTCCGGCAGATTGCCGCTATCCGGGCGTCCTTTCCGGCACAGAAAAACCGCCCGGCGCGCCGTTGGGCGCTTCGGGCGGTCCGGGGTTCGCGGGCGGAGCTTACAGTCCCTCGATCTGATACAGGTTGGACCCGTAATCCCCCAGCAGGCGGGTCTTGTCGTTGTAGTGGCTGCCCATAAACTGATTGCCCAGCAGAAGGCCCGCCGCGAGCGCCGCGCCGCGGCAGGTGCGGGTCTCCGCGCAGTCGTTCAGCGCGTAGCGGCGGCCCGCCGCCCGCAGAATCAGCCCGCCGGGGTCGAGCGTGACCGGCATGATGTGCTTGACCAAACCCCCGAAGCGCTTGATGTACAGCTTCTGGGGGCGGGCGGAGACCCGGTAGAGCCGCTCGGCGTCCAGACCGGGCACGCGCAGGGCGTCCGGCCCCTCGCTGACGCCGGCCATCGTCTGGAAGAAGCCGAGAAAGGCCCTGTCTGTATCCGGGTCGCGGCACAGCCAGACCCTCTTGTTCGCCTTGACCGCCGCAAGCCGCTCGAAGGAACCGTATTGAAAGGTCCTTCTGTGGGCCTTGTAAAAGGCGGTCTGCTCCTGGATCTCGCGCCGCTCCACCGGCGTGAGGAACCGCAAATCCAGCTCGTACCCCAGACAGCCGAAGCAGGCCGCGTTAAAACGGGTGCTGATGGGCGTCTCGCGCAGGGTCTGCTGGTGCGGCGCGTCGGAGACGTGCGCCCCCATCACCGACGGCGGATAGAGGTGCGACAGCCCGCCCTGTATCTCCAGCCGCACAATCGGATCGGTGTTGTCCGAGGCCCAGATCTGCGGCGAGAAGCACAGCATTCCCAGATCAAAGCGGTTGCCGCCCGAGGCGCAGCTCTCCAGCAGGATATGCGGCCTCGGCCCGAATATCCGCCGCAGCACCTCGTACAGCCCGAGGATGTAGCGGTGGAAAAACTCGCCCTGAGACGGGATATGCTCCGACCACAGCTCGCCGATATGGCGGTTCATGTCCCATTTGACATAGCTCGCGCCCGTCTCGTCCAGCACGCGGCCCACCGAATCGACGATATAGTCGCGCACGGCGGGATGGCACAGGTCAAGCACAAGCTGGTTGCGTCCCCGAACCGGCTCGCGTCCCGGCTGGCGCACGGCGTACTCGGGATGAGCGCGGTAGAGATCGCTGTCCTCGTTGACCATCTCCGGCTCAAACCACAGGCCGAATTCCAGCCCCGCGGCGCGCACCTTGCGGGCGAAATGGGCCAGCCCGCGCGGGAATTTCCGGCGGTTGGCCGCATAGTCGCCCAGCCCCGCCGTATCGTCGCCGCGTTTTCCAAACCAGCCGTCGTCCAGAACGAACAGCTCCATGCCCAGCTTTTTGGCCATCCGGGCCAACCGCATCAGCTTGCGCTGGGTATACTTGAAAAACAGCGGCTCCCACGAGTTGTACAGCACGGGACGGTCCCTGTCCCGCCACGCCTCCGGGATGACGTGACGGTTGACAAAGCGGTGAAAGTTACGGCTCAGGCCGTTTGTACCCCCGCCGCTGAACGTCATGACGGCCTCGGGCGTCTCAAAGGTCTCCCCCGTGCCCAGCGTCCACTCAAAGCAATGCGGGCTGAGGCCGATCCCCACGCGGACCAGCTCATGGCTGTTCCGCTCGGCAAAGCCGAAGTGATTGCCGCTGTAGACCAGATTGAAGCCGTACACCCGCCCGCGGTCCTCCGAGGCGCCGTCCTCCAGCAGCAAAAAGCCGGGGTTGTGCTTGTTGCCGCTGGCGCCGGTGCGGCTTTCGTTGACGAATACGCCGTATTGCAGCGGCCTGTCGTGCCGGTGGGCCTCCTTGGCCCAGTCCCCGTCGAAGGTGACGAGGGTGTAGCCCATGTCCGGCATATCCAGCGACAGGCTCAGCAAGCGGCGTATGACCAGAGGCTCCGCCTCCCGGTTGACCAGCACGGCCCGGCGGGTGATGACGTCGGCGGCCTCATAGACCGTGTAGATCAGGGTCAGCCCGACGTCACAGGCCTTGTCGCGCAGCCGCACCGACAACGAGGCGGTCCCCTCCCCTTCCGCGCCGCGCGCGGCCGGCAGGGTCTCCATCGGCATGGCCCCGCCGGTAACGTCATGCCCCTCGTACACAAAATCGGTGACAAAGCCCCCGTCCGGCATTTTGATCTCGGCGGGCGAAAGGCGGTAGTCTCCCCTGCCGATGCCCGACCACTCCAGACACATCGTATCCAGGACATACAGCGGGTCATCGCGGTCATAGGCCACGGTGCAGCCGATCTGCGCGGTTCGCTTGAGCGCCAGAGCCTCCGCATCCCGGCCATCCGGCCCGGCCAGCCGCGCGCCGTAATAAATATGCTCCAAATGGCCGTGCTTTGTGAGCCGGAATATGTACTCCGTGCTGTCCGTCGCAAGCCGGAACAGACCGTCATTTACCGTGACCATCCACCAAACGCTCCCTCTCTGATGATATTTTCCCCAGTATACCGCTTTGCCGCGGGAAAGTCAATCCGACGCCCCGGGGGTGTGCGGCAGGGGCGTTTTGCGGGACGCAGAGGGCTGCGTCCCCTACAGGGTTTTCCGCCCCGCCCATTCGTAGGGCGCGATGCCCACATCGCGCCGCACACGCGCGGACACGGCACGCCGTGTCCCTACAAGGGGAACTGCCCTAACATGACATCCGTCCGTTCATCCCCTTACCCTATCATTGTATCTCATTTCCCTCCCGTGGTATGGTCAGCGCAAAGCCACGGAAGGAGCGGGACCCATGAACACCTACGGCTACAGCCGCGTATCCTCCGCCGACCAGCATGAGGACAGGCAAACCCTCGGCATGTCCGAGCTGAACATACCGCCGTCGCACATTTTTACAGACAAGCAAAGCGGGAAAGACTTCAACCGGCCCGCGTACCAAGCCCTTTTGAAACAGGTAGTCCCCGGCGACCTGATCTACATCAAGAGCATCGACCGCTTGGGACGCAATTACAACGAGATACAAAACGAGTGGCGCGTCCTAACCCAGGAGCGCGGCGTGGACATCGCCGTGATGGATATGCCCTTGCTGGATACCCGGCTGAACAAAGACCTGATGGGGACATTCATCGCCGACCTCGTGCTGCAAATCCTGTCATTCGTGGCGCACAGCGAACGCGACGCCATCCGCAAACGGCAAGCCGAGGGCATCGCGGCGGCGCGGGCGCGGGGGGTTCGGTTCGGCGGCCCTGTCATCAAGCCCCCTGAGCATTTCCCCGCGCTGGTAAAGCAGTGGGAGCGCGGCAAACTGCCGCTGAAAGAGCTTTTGGAGCAAACGGGGCTGAAAGAATCCACGTTTTACAGGCGTTTGCGGGAACTGCGGGCGGGGAAACGAAAATAACGAACTGTCACAAAGTAGACTTCCTGACAGTCCGTTTAATTACGCCGGATTTCCGACGCCGCAACAATTATACCACAGATATCAAAGGAAAACAAGCCTCATTTTGGCAGATACTGCGTCGATGGGGCTACTGTCAGGAAGTCTACTACATGACAGTCACAGGGAGGATTATTCACCATGAAAATCACAAAAAGAATCTTAGCCGTTACGCTGTGCGGGATTATGATTGCGGCTATGAGCGTTCCCGCGTTTGCCGACGAAACTAGGGAGCGATGGTTAAGTTTGGCGCAGACCTTTGACAGTTCCAACGGCGACGGCTACACTTCATACAACCTCCGCTGGGAGGACGGCGCAAAGGGCATTATTACCTTCGAGGTACAGAGCGAAGACATTTATTATTACGGCGGCGCGGGCGCGATTCCGATGGACTATGCGGTACTTCTGTTCCGCGACGGCGCGTATGTTGACCATTGGTCGGCAGACGGGATGAACGCCGCCAAATTCGTGAGGCTGGACGTGTCTGACCGTATGAGGGCGAACGGCGAATATACCTTTATTGTGTTTGTCATTGAGAGAGACCGCTATGTCCCCAGCATCACCTATGACGGTAGATATCAACGCGGTTATATATCCAAGTCGCCGTCTTACACGGTGGGCGGCTCCACCGTCACTGTGCCAATCGGCAGACACTCGGCCATCGCCGCCAATGACTTTTGGGCTTTCGCCGTTAAAAATGACAATACGCTGTGGGCATGGAATCAAACCGGCAGCCCTGTAAAAGACGCGGACAATGTTGTTTCCGTATCTGTATCGACCGGGCACATTATGTTTATTCGGACAGACGGCAGCTTGTGGGGTTTCGGCATAAACAACGAAGGCCAGCTTGGCGACGGTACGACAACCGACCGCACGAATCCCGAAAGCGCGGTCAAGGTCATGGATGGCGTTGCGGCGGTTTCTGCCGGAAACAGGCATACACTTGCCGTCAAAACAGACGGGTCGTTATGGGCGTGGGGTCAAAACCTTTTCGGACAGCTCGGCGACGGGACAACGACAGACAGGCTGACGCCCGTGAAGATTATGGACGGGGTCGCCTATGCTTCCGCGGGACAGACTCATTCAGCGGCCATTAAAACAGACGGCACCCTTTGGATTTGGGGGGCGGATGACGCCAATCCTATGGAAGTGATGCGGGATGTCGTCAATATTTCAGCGGGCAGAGGATTTACGCTGGCGATTACAGCTGACAAGACTTTATGGACAGTCCGCTATAACACACCCGATAAACTCCTTGAAGATGTAATCGCTGTTTCGTCCGGCGGGCCGACAAATGAAACATACCAAGGCTTTCGCGCGGCTGTTACAAGCGATGGCGGCCTATGGGTGTGGGGCGGCAACATCGGCAGCCGGTTCGGCGGGATAAATGCTGAACCCACAAGGATTATGGAAGATGCTGTGGATGTGGTGTCAGGCAGCGGCGTGATTGCGGTTCTCAAGCCTGACGGGAGTGTTTGGTCATGGGGAATGAACGGCTCTCCTCCGGCGCAGCGCCTTACCGACGTCAAACTTCCCGGTACGGCCACTCCCCCTCCGCCCCCCTCCACGCCTTCCGCCATACCCTACCCGAACGTAGGCGTCACGCTGGACGGGGCAAAGGTTCCGGTCGAGGTGTACGGCATTGACGGGCGGACATTCCTAAAGCTGTCCGACTTGGCCATTGCCGTGGGCATCAGCGCGACCTGGGACGGGGCCGTGCAATTGGACAGCACAAAACCCGCCGGCTCGTCCTCGCCCT
>WRLJ01000123.1 GCA_009777685.1 Oscillospiraceae bacterium
CGTGGCGGGCGGCGGGGAGGGACCCGGCGGGGGGGCCGGCGTCGCGGGCGGCGGGGGCGGCGCGTCCTTCGGCGCGGGAATCCAGGCCGTGTCGAACGGCTCAAACTCCATCCGCCCGCCCGACTGCGACAGAGCGGTATAGCCGCCCGTCACGGCGGAGAGGTGGATGGCGTACCGCCCGCTCTGCTGACCCACTCGCGGCAGCTCAAACTGCTCCGGCTCTTCGGAGCCGGGATAGAAGCCGAACACCATACCGCTGGCAAACGACTGCACAATGACCGCCGTTTTCCCGCCGTGCGGGACCGCGCCCACGGGGCGGATGTCCAGTGACGCGTCATAGCGGGCCAATTCCCGGGGGCTTCCGCCCTTCAGCGGCATGGAAAAGATGACCGTCGCGGCGGGGCTGCCCGCCTCCCGCACCGTGTAATACAGCGTCATCTCCCCGCTCCCGTCGTTGACCAGGCACGGCCAGCGCGCGTCTATGCCCGCCGGGGTCAGCGGCGTTTGGCTGGTCAGCGAGAACGGGCCGCGGGGGATGTTCGATTGCAGCAGATACAGCCCCGGCGTCCGGCCGTCCAGGCCGCCGGAGACGATATAAAACTCCCGCCGCCCGACTCTTTCGGGCATGTTGTTGCCCGTCGCCAGCCACGAGTAGCGCGTCTCGTCGATCTCACCGGTATAGGCGGTGAACGGTCCCTGCACGCGGTCCCGCGCGGAACCGGTATACCAGAGGATACCGGAGCCTCCGCGCTGGTGGTAGTAATAGCGTCTCAGCTCGGAAAAGCTGCTGAGGGCGATGTTCTGAACGGGGACGTCGCCGATGAGGCGCTCATAGGGGACGTTATATTCCTTGCGGCTGGTGTTTGGCCGCGCCTCAAACGTCAGGCCTTCCAGGGTCTCGCCGGGACGCAGGCGGCGCGCGTGAACGGCAAAGCGCGCGTCCTCGAAGTCATAGTCGCAGGTGGACAGCGTCAGAATCGAGTCGCGCTCATCGACCTCGATATTGGTGTGGAAGACCGAGCGCATATAAATTTCTTCCAGCAGCGCGTCATACCGGGTTCCGCTGACGAGGGTGTCGGCATAGCCGTAGTCCGGTTCGCAGATATACGCGGCGAACACCAGCCAGACCGTCGGGCCGTAAATGGTGTCCAGATAGACGACCGGCGCGCTTTCATAGCCCTTGACCGTCTGGTACTTCAGCAGCGGGCGGAACATGGTTCCGTCCTTCATGTTGTGCCCGTACAGCACCGTGTTGGAGCCGGAGAAATCCGGCGCGGCCTGATAATCCATAAAGACGGTCCCGCGGTCGCTGCGCTTGCGGTCGAAGTTGCGGGTCAGGTACAGGTCGTTATCCGTCGTCTGCACAAACACCATGTCCTTGATGGTCAGGCCCGGTATATTCAGAATGCCGATAAAGTCGGAGTTTCTGGCCAGCACGTCCGCGTACAGCGTCCGGTAGTCGATCTCCGGGTCAGAGGGCGGATAGTCCCACCCCTCCGCGTCCAGGGGGGGCGGCGTGGCCGGCGTCCCCGTCACGGCGGGCGGCGGCGGGGTGGGGATCATTTTGCCCACGTCGGCCTGATGGATGCGGTGCGTGATCGAGCCGATCCCGTAGTAGGCCAGATACCCCGCCGACCCCAGCGCGGCGACGACGCAGAGGCACAGAAAAAACCGGCGCGCGGGGCTGAGGGACAGGAAATAAAGCCGCGCCGCCGCCAGCCGCCCGCGCGGGGGAGGGGACGGCTTCGGCCCGCGTTCTGGCGGCGGCCCGCCCGCCGCGTCCGCGGAGTTCGGCGGAGGGGGCTGCGGATTTCCCGGCCCCGCCGCGTCTCCGGGAGACGCCGCGCCGCCCGTCAAATCGACGTTCAGGGCGCGGTCCAGCAGGGAATCCAGCCCGTCCAGGGGTTCCGGACGGGAGCGGGGGTCGTTGCCTGTATTGCGGTTATCCGACATGGTGATTCTCCCAAAAGGCCAGGCAGGAGCGGAATCCGCCCCTGCCCAGTTTAGATTCCGTGTTGAGCGCGCCGTCTCAGCCCGTCAAAAGGATTCGTTGACAAACAGATCCTGCAGACTGATGACAATCGACGTTTTGCTGTCTCCCAGCTTGGCGATGCCGGTGACATAGCTGTTGCCGGAATACTCGCCGGAGGAAGGGGGCGGCGCGATGTTCTCCGGCTCGATGGTCAGCGTTTCGCGGATGGCGTCGACAATCAGGCCGATCTGGTGATCGGCCACCTGGGTAACGACGATGCACGTGCGGTCGGTAAATTCAATCTCCTCTTTATGGAAACGAATACGCATACTGACCACCGGGATGATATTTCCGCGCAGGTTGATAAAACCTTTCATATAATGCGGCATCTCCGGCATCTCGTTGATTTCCTGCATCCCGACGATCTGATGGACATAGCGGATTTCAATGCTGTAGGTCTCGGTGTCCACGCAGAAATTCAGGTACATATTCTTCATTTCGTCGATGGACTCGTCCGAAGCGGTTTCGCTCATAAAATCCAATTCCTGTTCCGTCATGTGAAGCCACACCTCTTTTCCATAATAATTAAGGGCCGCCATATATACTCTGATCATGATATCATTTTATCTCCGCGTTGTCAAGGCAGGGGAGGGGAATGAAAAGGGAATTTTACAAAGAGGACGTCCGGGGATTTTTCACGGTCCTTTCCGGCATGGCCAAATCCCCTTGAACCGGCGGCCCCGCTGTGCTATACTGGCTGTGCCGCCCGGGGAACCGGCGCGGCGCCACATTTTGTCTGGAGGAGCTTCTCTATGGACATCAAACCCCGCATCAAAGGCTTTATCTGTACCACGGCGCATCCGGAGGGCTGCCTGCGCCGCGTGGAGGAGGACGTCCGGCTGGCCCGGGCGGACGCGCCGCCCTCCCATCCCGGCCCGAAGCGGGTGCTGGTCATCGGCGCGTCGGCGGGGTACGGGCTGGCGTGCCGCGTAACGGCGGCGTTCACTTACGGCGCGGAAACGCTCGGGCTGTCGCTGGAGCGGGAGGAGAGCGGGAACCGCACCGCCTCGGCGGGCTGGTATAACAACGAAGCGTTCGCGGCGCTGGCCGCGCGCGGCGGCCCGCGCGCCGAAACGCTGAACGGCGACGCGTTCGACCCATCGGTCAGGGCAGAAACCGCTGAAAAGGCCCGCGCGTTCTTTACCGGCGGGCAGATTGACCTTGTGATATACTCGCTGGCCGCGCCGCGCCGCACAGACCCGGCCACGGGGGAAAGCTGGCGCTCGGTCATCAAGCCGCTCGGCGCGCCGTTTTCCGGCCAGCATCTGGACGTTTGGACGGGCGAGGTCAGCCGGGTCACGCTGGAGCCCGCCGCGGAGGAAGAAACCGCCGCCACCGTCAAGGTCATGGGCGGCGGCGGCTGGCTGGACTGGATAGAGACGCTGACGGCGGCTGGTCTGCTGGCGGACAGGTGCCAAACCGTCTCGTTTTCCTACATCGGGCCGGAAAAGACCCATGCCATCTACAAAAACGGAACGATCGGCCGGGCCAAGGAGGACCTCGAGCATCGCTGTGCGGACATCAACGCTCTGCTGGCCTCGCGGGGCGGGCGCGCGTTTGTGTCGGTCAACAAGGCGCTGGTCACGCAGGCGTCGGCGGCGATTCCTGTGGTGCCGCTGTATATCTCGCTGCTCTACCGCGTGATGAAGGACGCGGGCCTACACGAGGGCTGTCAGGAACAGGCGCAGCGGCTGTTTTCCCTGTTATACGGCGACGCGCTGAAAACCGACGAAGCGGGCCGCCTGCGGCTGGACGACCGGGAAATGCGCCCCGATATCCAGGCCGAGGTCGACCGCCGCTGGACGCTGGCGGATACCGCGTCCATGCCGGAGCTGGCCGATCTGGAGGGCTACCGCGCGGACTTTATGCGGCTGTTCGGCTTTGCGCCGGACGGAGGCGTGTACGGGGGCGGCTGACCGGCCGCGCCGCCGCGGATTGGCTGAAAAAATTCCGCGGGGCGGGGCGTTTGCCCCCGCCCCGCGCCCGCAAAAACACGCCATGCTCTCCCGCATGGCGTGTTTGATTTAGTTCTCCCCTACTCCACCAGCTCCAGCACCGCCATCTCGGCGGCGTCGCCCCTGCGGGGACCGATGCGGGTGATGCGGGTATAGCCGCCCTGGCGTTCGGCGTACTTGGGCGCGATATCGTCAAACAGCCGCTTGACGACGTCCTCCAGCAGCAGCTTCGGCCCGGTCTTGCCCTTGGCGGCCTTGAGCCGGTTGTGCTTGACCTTGACGGCCTTGTTCTCCTCGTTCGGGCAGAGAAACGCCATAGCGGCGCGGCGCGCCTCCAGCGTGTTTTTCTTGCCGAGCGTGATCATTTTCTCCACCAGCGGCGCAACCTCGGCGGCGCGGGTGTATGTGGTCTCAATGCGCCCCCTGTCCAACACTCCGGCGACCATCGTTTGCAGCATGGCCATGCGGTGCGCGGTGGGACGCCCCAATTTGCGGGTTCCGGGCATAGTCGTTTCCTCCTAACTTTCTTCCATGGCCAGGGCCAGGCCCATCGCGGCCAGCTTGCTGATGACTTCTTCCTTGGACTTGCGGCCCATATTGCGGACCTTCATCAAGTCCTCCTCGGTGTGGCGGATCAGGTCCTCAACGGTATTGATGCCCGCGCGCTTGAGGCAGTTGAAGCTGCGCACCGAAAGATCAAGCTCCTCAATGCTCATCTCCAGCACCTTGTCGCGCTGGGACTCGGCTTTCTCTACGACCGTGGAACGGTTGGCGACAGACTCGGACAAATCGGTGAAGATACTCATGTGATCCTCCACGATTTTCGCGGCCAGCGATACGGCGTCCCGCGCGGAAATCGTCCCGTTGGTCCAGACCTCCAGCGTCAGCTTGTCAAAGTCGGTCATGTTGGCCACGCGCGTGTTCTCCACGGTGAAATTCACCTTCAGAACCGGCGTATAGACGCTGTCCACGGGAATCAGCCCGATGATGTTCTGCGCCGGCTTATTGCGCTCGGCGGGAACATACCCGCGCCCGTGGGAGAGCGTAAGCTCCACATCCAGGCGCGCGTCGGCGGCCAGGGAGGCAATGTGCAGGCCGGGGTTCAAAATCTCGACCTCGCTGCCGGCCTTGATGTCGCCGGCGGTAAGCTCACATTCGCCGCTGGCCTCGATATACACGGTCTTGACGCCGGGGGTATGGATGCGGGCGATGAGGCCCTTGACATTCAAGACCAGCTCCGTGACGTCCTCTTTGACGCCGGGGATGGTGGAAAACTCATGGCTGACGCCGACGATTTTCATCGTGGTCACGGCGGTTCCGGGCAGGGAGGAAAGCAAAACGCGCCGCAGGGAGTTGCCCAATGTGGTTCCATAGCCGCGCTCCAACGGCTCGACCACAAACTTTCCGTACGAGGAATTTTCCTCGTCCTCGAAACAGTCGATTCTCGGCTTTTCGATCTCTATCATGGAAACACTCCTTAGCTGTTATTTCAGGAGCAACCCGTTCATTCTAAAGCCCGAACGCGCCGGGGGTCCTGATCCCCGGCGGCGGTACGGATTATTTGGAGTACAGCTCAACGATGCGCTGCTCTTCGACAGGCAAATCGATGTCGTCGCGCTCCGGGAGGGCGACGACCGCCGCGCGGCCGTTCTCCCTGTCCAGCTCCAGCCACTTCGGTCCCGGACGGCCCGCGTTGGCCTCCAAAACCTGCTTGAATTTATCCAGCGAACGGCTCTTT
>WRLJ01000124.1 GCA_009777685.1 Oscillospiraceae bacterium
GAAATGCCTGAACACCACCCAAACCAACAGCCGCACGGGCAAACGGTGAAAACCCTTCCCCCCGAAGTTTGCGGATAACCTGCGGGACGCCGAGGTCTGCGTCCCCTACGGTGTGTGCGGTGGGGCAAACGCGGACGGGATGTGTATGACCGGGCAAAACACGGCGCGATGCGGGCATTGCGCCCTGCGGACGGGATATCAGGGCAAAGTCAATGCCCTTGCTCTGCTCACAGGATCGTCTCTATGTCCACCAGGCCCACGGAATGCCCGATCGGGCGGCCCAGGAACAGCCCGGAGATGCGGGCGAAGCCCTCGGCGTTATCGCTGACGTAATAGCGTGTGCGGCCCTCGCGGTCCGGCGCGGCGCGATCCCATTCGCGCGCGGCGGAGATAAAGTGCGCGGCCTCCGCGCCGGAATCGACCAGTGTGACGCCGGGCAGCGCCGCGCCGATGGCCTCCGCCAGCAGCGGGTAGTGCGTACAGCCCAGAATCAGCGTGTCCACGTCCCGCCCGCGCATCGGCGCGAGGGATTCCTCCAGCACAAGGCGCGTTACCGGATCGTCACGGCCCACGCGCCCGTTTTCCGCCAGCGGCACGAGCAACGGGCAGGCGTCGCTGTACAGCGTGACCTCCGGCCTGACGGAGCGCATGGCGCGCTCGAAGCCCCGCGCGCGGACGGACGCCTGCGTGGCGATCAGCCCCACGCGGCCGGTGCGCGTGGCGACCGCGGCCCGCCGCACGGCGGGCAGGATGATGCCGGCCATCGGCACGCTGAATTCCTCCGTCAGTTCCGGCAGGGCGGCCGCGCTGACCGTTCCGCACGCGACCAGAACGGCCTTGATGCCGAAGCCCAGCAAAAAGCGCACGTCCTGCCGCGCGTACTTCAGGATCGTCTCCCGCGAGCGCGAGCCGTAGGGCACGCGCGCGGTATCCCCGAAATATACGATGTCCTCGCCGGGTAAAAGCCGCTGAAGCTCCTTGACGGCCGTCAGGCCGCCCAGTCCCGAGTCAAACACGCCGATCGGCCGGTTGTCCAAAGCCACGCGCCTCCCTCCCCTTCCGCCTTTCCTCCATACTATATGATTGACGGGAAAAATTCAAGCGTTTGTGAAATTCTCTTCCCCTTCCCCGCCCGGGTGTGCTATACTATCCACGCACGGTCAACTTTGGTATGAGAGGGGCAATCGCTATGCCGCAACTGACCCGGCGGGGCCTGTCCGACGCCGCCGCCTGGGAGCGCGCCGGAATCGCGCTGCCGCCATACAACACGCAAGCCGCGGCGGAGTACACGAGGCAGTCCCCGGCGTGGCTGCACTTCGGCGCGGGCAACATTTTCCGGGGCTTCATCGCCGCGCTGGGGGATACGGTTTTAGGGGAAAACACCGGAAACGCCGGCGTCGTCGCCGTGGAGACCTTCGACCCCGAGATCATCGAAACGATATACGCGCCCCACGACAATCTGGCGCTGCTGGTCACGCTGCTGCCCGACGGCGGCGTCAAACGCCGCGTGATCGGCAGCATCGCCGAGGGGCTGACGGCCTCGCGCGAAAACGGGGACTTCGACCGGCTCCGGCGGTATTTCGAGGCCGATTCCCTGCAAATGGTCAGCTTCACCGTCACGGAAAAGGGCTATGCCCTGCGCAAGCCGGACGGCGCGTTTTTGGACATCGTGGCGCGGGATATGGAGACAGGCCCGGACGGATGCGTCCATGTGATGAGCCTGATCGCGGCCCTGCTGTACGCGCGGTATCGGAACGGCGGCCCCCCCGCGGCGATGGTCAGCATGGACAATTGCAGCCGCAACGGGGACAAGCTGCGGGACGCCGTGACGGAGATCGCCGCCGCCTGGCGGGACAAGGGCTTGGCGGAGGCGGGCTTTTTGGATTACCTCGCGGACCCGTCGCGCGTGTCCTTTCCGTGGAGCATGATCGACAAAATCACGCCGCGCCCCGCGCCGGAGATTCAGAAAAGCCTGGAGAGCGGCGGAGTCACGGGCATGGACATTACCGTGACCGCCAAGGGGACCTATATCGCCCCCTTCGTCAACGCCGAAGGCCCGCAGTATCTGGTGATTGAGGACGCCTTCCCCAACGGGCGGCCCCCGCTGGAGCGCGCGGGCGTCTATTTCACCAGCCGCGAGACGGTGGACAAGGTCGAGCGCATGAAGGTAACAACCTGTCTCAATCCCCTGCACACCGCGCTGGCGGTATTCGGCTGCCTGCTGGGCTATACCGGCATCGCCGAGGAAACGCGCGACCCGCAGCTGGCCGCGCTGGTCCGCCGGATCGGCTATGACGAGGGCCTGCCCGTGGTGACCGACCCCGGCATCATCGACCCGCGGGCGTTCATTGACGAGGTCGTGACCGAACGCCTGCCCAACCCCTTTATCCCCGACACGCCCCAGCGCATCGCCACGGATACCAGCCAAAAGGTTTCCATCCGCTACGGCGAGACGATCAAGGCCTACGTTTCCGACCCCGCGCGCTCTGTGGATTCGCTGATTGGTATTCCGCTGGTGATCGCGGGCTGGCTGCGCTATCTTCTGGGCCTGGACGACGAGGGCCGCGCCATGGACCTCCCCGGCGACCCGCTTCTGCCGGCACTGCAAGCCTCTCTGCGCGGCGTGGGCTTGGGCGATCCGGACAGCGCGGAGGGCCGGCTGACGCCCGTTTTGCGCAATGCGTCCATCTTCGGCGCGGACTTGGTTGAGGCCGGTCTGGGCGAGACCATTGAGGGCTATTTCCGGCGGATGCTGGAGGGCAGGGGCGCGGTGCGCCGCCTGCTGACAGAGGTATTCCCCGGCTGAAAAGGGTCATGCGCCGGTTCGGGCCGCCCTTATCCGTCCCTACGCACCGCGTTCGCCTGGCCGCACAGGCCGTAGTACAATGTACAATCTAAAACATGACCTCTGTGTAGGGACGCCATATATGGCGTCCGCAGGCGACCGGGACGCCGGGGATTGGCGCGCGGCGGCGCACCCGACACATTTTCGCACCGATTGTCGGATGCTTGTTCCCTGATTGTGATAGAGTCAGCGGCAGGAGGGATGGCGCATGAGCGACGGCACACTGGAACGCCTGAATCACGTGACCGACTACATTGAGACGCGGCTGGACGGGGACATCGACTATGACGAAATCGCCAGAATCGCCTGCTGTTCGCTGTACCATTTCCAGCGCATGTTCGGCTTTGTGTCCGGCATTCCCCTGGGCGAGTACATCCGGCGGCGGCGGCTCACGGCGGCGGCCTTCGACCTGCGGGACCGGGGGGAGAAGGTCCTGGACACGGCGGTCAAGTACGGGTATTCCTCCGCCGACGCCTTCGCGCGGGCGTTCCACGCCCTGCACGGCGTCAAGCCGTCGATGGTACGCGGCGGCGTCCAGCTGAAAGCCTATCCGCGCCTGATCTTCACCATTACAATCAAAGGAGTGGAAGCCATGAACTACCGCATCGAGCAGAGGGACGCCTTCACAGCCGCCGGCGTCAAGAGGACGTTTACGACGGTCAACGGGGAGAATCTCAAAAAAATCCCCCAAATGTGGGAAGACCTGCAAGAGGAGGGCCTGTTGGGAAAAACGGCGGAGCTGTCCGACCGGGAGCCCTCCGGCCTGCTGGGCATCTGCGACAACATGCGCGGCGATGAGTTTGACTACTGGATCGCCGCCGCGACCACGAAGCCCTGCCCGGAGGGGATGGACGCGCTGGAAATCCCCGCCTGCACATGGGCGGTTTTTGAGGCGGTCGGCCCGATGCCGGGCGCGATCCAGGAGCTGTACGGCCGCATTTTCGGGGAATGGTTCCCCGCGTCGGGCTACGAGCACGCCCACGCGCCGGAAATCGAGTGGTACTCCGACGGGGACACCGGCGCGGCGGATTACCGGAGCGAGGTTTGGATGCCGGTGGTGAAGAAACAGAGCTGACGGACAGAAACGGCCCCGCCCGCAAACCGCGGGCGGGGCCTTGTTATGCGGAATCGCCGAATCAGCCGCCGAACAGCACCGCGTTGACCACGCTTTCCAGATACTCCTGCTTGCCGGAGCCGGGGCGCGCGGGCGCGCCGAGGGTTTCGGCGTAGGCGGCCAGCTCCTTCAGGTCCGCGCTGTGGTCGCGGATTTTCGCGCCGATACCGGTCTTGAAGGAAGCATAGCGCTCCTCGACAAACTGATCCAAACGGCCGTCCTCAATAAGGGCGGCGGCCTTGAGCAGCCCCAGGGCGAAGGTGTCCATGCCGAGGATGTACCCCTGCACGATGTCCTCCAGCGTGTAGCTGGGGCGGCGGGCCTTGGCGTCGAAGTTAAAGCCGCCGTTGGTCATGCCGCCGGCCTTCAGCACCTCGTACATGCACAGGGTCGCCTCGTAGACATCGTAGGGGAACTCGTCGGTGTCCCAGCCCAGCAGCAGGTCGCCCTGGTTGGCGTCGATGCTGCCCAGCATCCCGTTCATCGCGCTGATGCGCAGGTCGTGCTGGAAGGTATGTCCGGCCAGGGTGGCGTGGTTGGCCTCGATGTTCATTTTGAAGTCCTTGTCCAGCCCGTACTGGCGGACAAAGGCGATGGCGGTGGCGGCGTCGAAGTCGTACTGGTGCTTCATCGGCTCCTTGGGCTTGGGCTCGATGAAGAAGTCGCCCTTAAACCCGATGGAGCGCCCGTAGTCGACGGCCATGCGCATCAGGCGCGCGATGTTTTCCTGCTCGAACTTCACATCCGTGTTCAGCAGCGTCTCATAGCCCTCGCGGCCCCCCCAGAAGACGTAGCCCAGGCCGCCCAGCTTGACGGTCAGGTCGAGGGCCTTCTTGATCTGCGCGGCGGCAAAGCAGTATACGTCGGCGGAGTTGGTGCTGCCCGCGCCGTTGGCGAAGCGGGGGTTGGAGAACATATTGGCGGTCCCCCAGAGGCACTTGATGCCGGTGGCCTTCATCTTCTCCAGCATGTAGTCGGAAATCTCGTCCAGGCGGCGGTTTGTTTCCTGGATATCGGCGGCCTCGGGCACGAGGTCCAGGTCATGGAAGCAGAAATACTCCACGCCCAGCTTGGTCATCATCTCAAAGCCCGCGTCGACCTTGGCTTTGGCGTGGGCCATCGTATCCGGCTCCGCGCCGAAGCTCTTGTCCGCGCCGCCCGGGCCGAACATATCCTGGCCGCCCGAGCACAGGGTATGCCACCAGCTGAGGGCGAACCGGAAGTGGTCCTTCATGGGCTTGCCCATCACGACCTTATCCGCCTGATAAAACTTAAAGCTGTTGGGGTTGGCGCTTTGGGGGCCTTCGTAGGCGATTTTGGGGATGTTGGGGAATTGTTCTGACATCTGCGGCAGCCTCCTCTGATGATTAGAATTTGTTGTGGCCCCTATTCTATCACAGGAGAACCGCGTTTGCAAGAAAATTGCGCCCGGGGCAGGGTAAGAGCGTTTATTTTTGCTCTGATCCCGTCCGCATTTGCCCCGCCGCACACGCCGTAGGGGACGCAGACCTCGGCGTCCCGCAGGTTATCCGCAAACTTCGGGGGAACGGGTTTTCACCGTTTGCCCATCCGGCTGTTGATTTGGGTAGTCTTCAGGCATTCCCGGGGGAGGTCTCCCCCGGAGCCCCCCACTGGGGGCGTGCCGCCCCCAGCCCCCCTGCCGGTCATACGGGGGTTTTGCTTGCGGGAAGACACTACTGTTTACCGTAAGGGTCCTTTCTTAACTGTCCTGGCCTCGACTTTTG
>WRLJ01000125.1 GCA_009777685.1 Oscillospiraceae bacterium
GCGGCGTCCCCTTCAATCCCGCGCCGTTCAGCACGGTGTTCACGGGCCGCACGGCGGCCGGGGTTCTGTCGGAAATTGACGTCGGCTTCAAATTGACCGACGGCCGTGCCGCGCCGCTGTTTTTCAACGGCTTTGCGTCACCCGGAGCGGAGCCCCTGCCCGCCCACGCCCTGTTCGGCTATACCACGGCGCGTTCCGACTACTACGGCCTGGGGCTGGCGGACGCCTACAACCGCGCCGCGGAAATGAAAAGCCTTTTGAAGCCCGAGGCGCGGGGCGCTATCAATGACGCGGAGCTGGCGCCGCGGGAACTGTTCAGCCGCTACGGGACGCACATCATCTCCTCCTTCACGCAGGGCGGGCGTTTCGACGCCTACTATATTTACCGCGGCCCGCGGGAGATTACGGAGGACGCCTTTCGCGCCGCCATCAACGCGGCGTTCACCTACATGACCGCGACGGGGGAGGTCGCCCTGCGCGGGGAACACGCGCAAATCCTGGAGGACACCGTAATCACGCTGGGCTTTACCGGAAGCGAGGGAGTTTTTGCTGGGCAGACGCCGCTCCGCGAGGCGCGGAGCCGGTTTTCCGTGTGGTATGAGAACCTGACGCTCGACAACTGCGCCATCAGCAAGCTGGACAGGCTGATCCCCATTTGGGAGCTGGCCGACGGCGAGGCGCGCAGGGCCGAACTGCAGGAGGCGTATCTGGCGGCGCTGGACGGCTATACGCAAGACGTGAAAGAGACGCATGGGCCGCAGGAAACCTATATTTCGGAGCTTGTGCTGTATGCCGGTACCAATGAAACCGTGATCAAGCGCGCCCTGCGCAGCCGGGGGTATAAGGTGTTGGACACAAACCTCAACCGGACGCGCCTGACCTATGACTGGGTCCTGCACCTTGAGGGGCGGGGCGTCGTTCATGCCTACAGCGCCCGCACGGAAACCGGAAGCCTGCCTACGCGCCGCGCCGCCGACTTTATCCGGGAAAATACCGTCGGCCTGCGCAAAGGCATTACGCGACTGGCGTTCCGGGAGTACATTTATCTCGGCTACAAAACGACAACCGACCCGTCTCAGGCGATCACGGATATCCTCGGCGCGACGGGCCTCCAGCCCGGCGGGAGCCATGTGTTCAACGATATCGAGTATATCACGCTGGATCGGGACTGCAACGCGTATTATCCGCCGAATCCCATCGGCATCCTGCCGGAGGACCAGTTCGGCGACTTTGTATTCGACACCGGAGCGGTCTCCGTGATTACACTGCATTATACAAAGGACCCCGCCGCCGGCGCGCCGATCCGTGAGCTGAGCGCGGCGTCGAGGTACAGAAGCACACATTATATCAGCCTTCCGACGGTGTACGCGCCGTTTTCGACGCCGGCGCTGTCCGGCGAGCATGGCTGGTCGATCGTTCTCAATGCCGATACGGGGGAGATGCAGGATTTCGACGGCGGCATTCCGCAGCCGTTGCAGGTCTACTATGACGCGGGCCTGATCAACGGCGGCAGCGACGCGTCGAATCTGGGCCGCTATGTGACGGTCTGGTTCAGACGGTAGTACAATGTACCATCAAAAGGTTTACGCCGGTTGCACAGACGTCATGTTTTAGATGGTACATTGCGGCAGTAGGCACGTTAAAAAAGCCGGGCAGAGGGTCATCCCTCCGCCCGGTTTGTTTTTTATCCTTGCGGCCGCAGGGTAAACCCCGCCGCCGCCTGTATACCGTGCCGAACGAAATACGCCTCCTCCAGAGGAATCCACTGCTCCTCAAATCGCGCCAGGCCCTCCGGCCCTTCGCGCGCGAGGAGGCGGAGACGCTGAACGGCGGGCGGTATGTCGCAAAACACCGTGACATCATAGAGATGCCGCAAGCTGGGATGCAGAGAGTACGAGCCTTCCACGACGCGGACGCCGCCGGGCGGCACGCGGACCGGCTCCGGCGCGTAGTCCCCCGCCGCGCAGTCGAAGCGCCGGTAGGTAAAGCCCGCCCCGGTACGCAGATGCGGCGCGGCTTCGGAGAGAAAGCGTTCAAAATGCGCGTTGCCCTCCGCCAGCCGTTCCGGCGTGCGCAGCTCCGGCGGCGGAAAAAAGTCGTCCATCGCCAGGACAAACGCCGAAAAGCGGTTTGCCAAGGCCCGCGCCAGCGTGCTTTTGCCCGCCCCGCAGCGCCCGTCAATCCCGATGATAAAAGGAAAACCGGAGGCAGGGGGAGCGCGGCGGTCCCGCAGGGCCTCCATCGCGGAGACCAGAGCCTCCATTGAATCGAATGTACAGTGTGTCATACCCACCCACATCCGCCCCGCGGCGGCGGAGCGGCGCTTTCAAACAATATCCTTCGGCGGTTCCCACAGAATCGCCCGGCCCTCGCGCAGGCTGACCGGCAGATCAATCAGGCGCTGGTTTCTGCTGCCGCGGTACAGCGCTCCATAGCTCTTTTGCGAGAGGATGAACGGTCCGTCGACCAGCACGTCGCACGCCTCCAGCAGGGAACGCGCGCCGTCCCGCTCCCGCAAATCCTCAAAGGTCCAGCCCGAATACACCCACACGGTCAGGCCCGGGGCTTTGACCGCGCGGGCCAGTCCGGCAAACGGCCCTGCCTGCGCAAACGGTTCGCCGCCCGTCAGCGTGACCCCGGACAGCAACGGATTGGCCCGCGCCATGCCGGCGACGTCCCCGACGGTGGTTTCATAGCCGCCGGCGGGGTCGTGGGTCTGCGGGTTGTGGCAACCCTCACAGCGGTGCGGACAGCCCTGCGCGAACACCGCGAGCCGCAGGCCCGGCCCGTCCACGACGGAGTCCTGTACCACCTGCGCCACGCGCAGGCGCGTTTCCCGTTCCAAGATTCCCCGCGCCTATCCGACGGAGTGCTTGAGCCTGTCCCGTTCCTCGGCGCGCTTGGCGTTGTTGAAACGGTCCAGGGTGCCGACAAGGTAGCCGGTGATGCGGCGGATGCGTTCAAACGGGGCCGCCTCCGTTTCCGTCCGGTCACAGCCGGGACAGCGGTCGCCGATTACGCCGGAAAATCCGCAGACGGGGTCGCGGTCGATGGGATGGTTGATGGAGCCGTATCCCACGCCCGCGTCGCGCATGGCGATGACGATGCGCTCAAAGGCGTCCAGATTCTGCGCCAGATCGCCGTCCAGCTCCACAAACGTGATGTGCCCCGCGTTGGTCAGTGCGTGGTACGGGGCCTCCAGCCGGATTTTTTCAAAGGCCGTGACGGGGAAGGAGACGGGAAGATGGAAGGAGTTGGTGTAATACTCCCGGTCCGTCACGCCGGGCACGGAGCCGAATTTTTGGCGGTCCAGGCGCACAAAGCGTCCGGCCAGACCCTCGGCGGGCGTGGCGATCAGGGTATAGTTCATGCGGCGCAGGGCGCTTTCCTGATCCAGCCGGTCACGCATGTGGCGGATGATGTCAAGGCCCAGCTCCTGCGCCTCCGGAGACTCGCCGTGGTGCTTGCCGGTCAGAGCGGTCAGCGTCTCGGCCAGACCGATAAAGCCGAGGGTCAGCGTGCCGTTGCGCAGGACCTCGCCCACGGTGTCGTCCGCGCCCAGCTTGTCGCTGCCCAGCCATATATTCTCGCCCATCAGAAACGGATAGTTGCGTACCTTGCGCTGGGCCTGCACCTGATAGCGCTGGTAGAGCTGGCCGATGACCATGTTCATTTTTTCGTCCAGCTCATGGTAAAAGCCGTCCAGGTCGCCCCGGTGGCGCAGGGCGATGCGCGGCAGGTTGATCGAGCTGAAGCTGAGGTTGCCGCGCCCGTTGGAAACCTCGCGCTCCGGGTCGTAGACATTGGCGATGACGCGGGTGCGGCAGCCCATGTAGGCGATCTCCGTCTCCGGCGTGCCTTTATAGTAATGGGCGTTGAAGGGGGCGTCCATAAAGGCGAAGTTCGGGTACATGCGCCTGGCGCTGACCCGGCAGGCCAGACGGAACAGGTCATAGCCCGGGTCGCCCGGGTCGGAGTTGACGCCGCGCTTGACGCGGAAAATTTGGATGGGGAAAATCGGCGTCTCGCCGCGCCCCAGGCCCGCCTCGGAGGCCAGCAAGATATTTTTGGTGACCATGCGCCCCTCCGGCGTCATGTCCAGACCGTAGTTGATCGAGGAAAACGGCGTCTGCGCGCCGGCGCGGCTGTGCATGGTGTTCAGGTTGTGTACAAAGGCGACCATTGCCTTATAGGTCTGGCGGTCGGTCTCCTTTTCCGCGTGGCGCTGGGCGAAGTCCTGCACGCGCGCGGCGGCGTCCGCGTCCCCGACATAGGCGCGCAGCATCTCCGCCTCGGCGGCGCGGTAGGCGTCATTGCCGCTCAGGGCGGGAGAGACGGGGCCGGGCTTTTTTTCAGCGGCGTCGGGCCACGGCAGGGTATCCGCCTCTATGCCCTCCAGCAGCTCCAGGGCGCGGAGGATATTCTCGCGGTAGGTCTGGCGGAAGGTCTTGCGCACGCCGACGGCCATGCCGTAGTCGAAGTTGACGACGCTCTGGCCGCCGTGCTGGTCGTTTTGATTGGATTGGATGGCGATACAGCACAGCGCGGCGTAGGAGCCGATGTGGTTGGGCTCGCGCAGGTTGCCGTGCCCGGTGGAGAAGCCGCCCTCGAAGAGCTTGATGATGTCAATCTGGCAACAGGTGGTGGTCAGCGCGAAGAAATCCAGATCGTTGATGTGGATCTCGCCCTCGCGGTGGGCCTTGGCGTAAATGGGGTCGAGGACAAACATCTCGTAGAACTGCTTGGCGCCCTCACTGCCGTATTTCAGCATGGTGCCCATGGCGGTGTCGCCGTCAATGTTGGCGTTTTCCCGCTTGATGTCGCTGTCCAGCGCGGGGCGGAAGGTGATCTCCTCGTAGACGCGCATCAGCTTGCCGTTCATCTCGCGGATGCGGCTGCGCTCGGCGCGGTAGAGGATATAGCTTTTGGCGGCGTCGATGTACTCGTTTTCCATCAGCACACGTTCCACGACGTCTTGGATATGCTCCACGTCCGGGGTCTCCGCTTCCCCGGACTCGAGAATTTCCAGCACCTCCTCGGCCAGACGGTAGGATTCGGCTTTTCCGGGCGTGCGTTCCCCCCTGTCCGGATGATAGGTTGCGGCGAACGCCTTGCTGATCGCGTCCGCGATCTTGTCGAGGTCAAAGCCGGTGACCCGCCCGTCCCGTTTCCGGATCCTCTGGATGGTGGCAGTGCTGACGAACATATCCATTCTCCTCTTGTGTTATGTAAACATAAGCAACTATCAGGGGTATGCCGCGCTGACGCCGGACACATCATATAGTGTAACGTGTTCCGCGGCGGATGTCAATAGGGGATTTGAGAAATGATATTGAAGATTTTTGAATTTTATAATTTTCCGCCGTTCCGGCCATAATGTCCAATATCTATGTCATGGGAGGGGCGGCCGTTTGAAACAGGTCGAGGTTGTGATCGCGGCGGAAAAATTGAGGCAATGGGCGGCCAATGAGACGGCCGCGCTGGAGCTGCGGGGCCGGTGCGGCGGAGGCGGCGTGGCGCGGCGGACGGTACGGCGGCTGGAGAGCCTGCGCGCGGCGGCGGCGCGGCTGGCCGGCCGGATGGAAAAAACCGCGGCCCGCCGGGGCGGGGACGCGGCGGAATGGCTGCTGGACAACCGCTATCTGATCGAGCGCGAGGGGATGGAGGCGGCGGCGCAGCTGC
>WRLJ01000126.1 GCA_009777685.1 Oscillospiraceae bacterium
TTTGTCAGCCGCGAGGATCCAGTGACGGGAGACTTTGAGGACACCGGATACTGGGCGCTGACAAGCGGCGGCGGGCCCGCCGCCGGGCCGGACCGGCTCTGCCTGACGCGGACGCTCCGCCCCCGCCGGGCGCTGGCGCGCGTGCGGCAGGAGGACAGCACCTTCGATGCCCTTCAAACTCCGGCGCTGTACCGATATCCGTCAGGACGGCGCGTGCGCTGGGATGAATTCACCCTGGAGGCGCCGGCGCCGGACGACTATGCCGCCCTGATCGCGGCGGCGGAGCCGCTGTCCTCAGCGGCGCGGCGTCTGCGCGAGGCTCTGCGCGACCCCCTGGACCGCGGCGCGGCGCCCGCCGTCGTCCGGATGGACGCGCTGGAAACCGCCGGGGACCGGTTTTGGCTGGTCTGCGGGGACGCCCGCCTGCCGCTGGCCGACGCGCCCGACGCGCCCGTATCCCTGCTTCCGCTGATGCTGAGCGCGTCACACAGGGCGGCCTTTGTGCTTTTGCGCGCCGCGCCGGACGGTTCCGCCGCCGGCGAGGTTTTGTCGTTGATTTCCGATACCGCCGTTACACGGATGGGAGGCTAGAAGACAGTGGACAGTGGACAAGCAAACGGTTCCGCCGCCGCGGGGCTTCGGGCGCTGCCGTTCGTATACGCGGAATTGCGGAGCCGCGCGGTCGCGGGGACATCCGGCGCGGTCTCCGCTCCGGAGGCCTTGCGCGAGCCGGCCAAGACCCTGCGGAACGCGGGCGTACCCGCGTTTACCCAGCTGGCTGAAAAGCTGGACCGTTTTCTGGATGAGGGAACGCCTGAAGCGCTGCTGGACGCCGCCGCGCTGGCGTCGATGCTGATGCGCCCGGCGCGGCTGGATCAAACGGGCGGCGAGCCTGTAAAGCCCGCGGACGCTCCCGCCGCGCGGCGTCAGCTCTCCTACCGGCGTCTGACGGAGGCGCGGGACGCGCTGGCGGGACGCGGCGCGGATCGCATCAAAATTTTGGAGGCTTATTTCGAGGACGGCGGCTGGGACGCGCGTCTTGTGCCGTGGCTGGCGGACGCGTCGGGCGACCGGGCGGTGTGCCTTGTCCTATCCAAGTGCCGCGAGGCGCTCGAATGGCTGGAGCGCGCCGCGCTGGCGGAGGACTGCCGGGCGGCCTTGCAGGCGCTGGGAAGCAGCCCGCATCCCGAAGCCGGGGACGCGCTGCTGCGGCTGGCCCTCCGATTCCGCGACGGCAAGCCCGCCAGGCCGCGCGCGCTGGGCGTCGCCGCCGACGAGCTGGGACGGCGCGGGGATACGGCCCCGGAATGCTTTGACTTTCTGGCCGAAACCCTGGAACGGCTGGGGCGGGGCGAATTCGGCGAGGAACACGCCCTGGGGCTGGAGATCGCGCTGACCCAGGCTCTGGCGTCCCGGAACACGACGGAGGCCCTGCACGTTCTGGAGCGTTTTCTGCCGCGCGCGCGAATGCCCGCGATCATCGCCGAGCTTGCCCTCAGGCTCCGCTCGCCGGAGGATTTTTACGAGCGCTACGGCGGCGGCCGGCCCGTCGATCCCGCGCCCATACGCGGGCTTTTGTTCAACCGTCTGGCGGAGGATCAACATCTTCCGCTGGACAAGCGCTGGAGCGCGCTGTTCCGGGAACGCGGCGACTGGCTGATGGCGGCGCTGACCGCGCGGCCGGACGACGCCGGGACGGAGCGTTATCTGCAAGAGATGTTGGAAAGGTTGAGCGTAACATGTCCGAATTCATAAGACTGCCCGCCGAGGAGCTGTACCGCGCGGAGCTGGACGCGCTGAAAAAGGCCGAAACGGAGACGCCGCCGCGCGGGTGGCGGCTCTCGCCGCGCTCCGTGCTGACGTATATCACCGGCGGTCAGGCCGGCGGCACGAACATCACGCCGAAATACATCGGCCATACGCGCCTGGTCGAGATCGCCATAGCCACGCTGATGACCGATCGCGCCCTGCTGCTGCTGGGGGAGCCGGGCACCGCCAAAACGTGGCTCAGCGAGCATCTGGCGGCGGCGGTCTGCGGCGACTCGACGCTGCTGGTGCAGGGGACGACGGGAACCACCGAGGATATGATCAAATACGGCTGGAACTATGCCGCGCTGATTGCCTCCGGCCCCTCTCCGGACGCGCTGGTCAAGACCCCGCTCTACCGCGCGATGGAGGAGGGGCGTATCGCCCGCTTCGAGGAGCTGACGCGCTGTCTGCCCGAGACGCAGGACGCGCTGGTCAGCCTGCTCAGCGAGAAGTGCATCGCCATTCCGGAGCTCAGCGCGGAACTGCGGGCCGAGCGCGGCTTTTCGCTGATTGCCACGGCAAACACGCGCGACCGCGGCGTAAACGAGATGTCGGCGGCGCTCCAGCGGCGGTTTAACATCGTTCGCCTGCCCGCGCCGGAGACGCCGGAGATCGAGACGGAGATCGTAACCCTGCGGGTGAGACAGCTGAAAGACAGCCTGGAACTGCCCGGCGAGCCGCCGGACGCGGCGGCGACGGCAAAAACGGTCACAATCCTGCGCGAACTGCGCGAGGGCCGCACCCTGGACGGCAAGGAAACCCTGCGTTCCTCCTCGTTCTGCTCCGCCGCCGAAGCCATCAGCCTTCTGACCGGCGCGATGGCCCACGCCGCCGGCTTCGGGGACGGGCGCGTCACCGACGCGCATCTGGCCGCCGGACTGACCGGAACCGTCGTCAAAGACCCGGAGACGGACGGCCCGCTCTGGCAGGAGTATCTGGAGAACGTGGTGCGCAAGCGCGCGGGATGGGAAGGGCTATACACGGAGTTGATGAAGCCGTGACACACATTTTCCCCGTCCGGCACCTTTCGCCGCGCGCGGCCCATGAACTGCTGGCGTTCTGTGAGGCGGCGCGCCCCGGCTGCGTTTTGATCGAGGCCCCGGGCGACGCTACGGATATTCTGCGCGCGCTGGCCGCGCCGGAGGTCACGCCGCCCGCCGCCATCCTCGCGTATACCGATGAAACGCTGACGCGCTCGTTTACCCTGCCGCTGGCGGAGTACAGCCCCGAATACGCCGCCGTCCGCTTTGCGGCGGAGCGCGGCATTCCGATGGAGTGCGTCGACCTGCCGTTTTCGGCGGCGCTGGCGTTTCCTCCCCCGTCCGCGGAAAACGGCGGGCCGTCCGCCTACGACCTGTGCGCCCGGGCCGCCGGGGAGGCGGATTTTGACACCTATTTTGAAGCCTGCTTTGAACACGGCGGCGACTACCGGGCCGCCATGACGGCCCTGGGAGAGACCCTGCGGGCGCTGGCCCCGCCCGACGAATACACCCTCATGCGTGAACGCTATATGCGCCGCCGCGTCCGGGCCGCCGAAGCGCGCGGATATCCGGGCATCGTCCTTGTCTGCGGCGCCTGGCACGCTCCGGCGCTGGACGGCGGCGAGGCCATGTCCGACATGGAATATCAGGGACTGCCCCATGTCGAATGCGCGCTGACCCTGATCCCCGGTTCCTACCCGAAGCTGACCGGAGGCTCCGCGGGCAACCGCAGTCCCGGATACCATGAATTGCTGTGGAAGCATCGCCATGACCGGAGCGCGGTTCCGGCGGCATTTTTGTCCGGCGTGGCGTCCCATTTGCGGGAAGAAGGCCGGCTTGAGGCCTCCGCCGCCGCCGTGGCCGACGCGGTGACGCTGGCGCGCGCCCTGGCCTCGATGCGCGGCCGGCCGCCGGTATTGGAAGACTTGCGCGGCGCGGCGGTCACGGTTTTGGGACGCGGCCGGCGCGAGGCCGTCGCCGACGCCCTGCGGGCGATGGAAATCGGCGAGAAAACCGGAAGCGTACCCCCCGCGCTGTGGCGCTCGCCGCTTCAGGATGATTTTCTGCGTCATATCCGCCGGCTGAAGCTAACGCGCTTCCTCACCGGCGAGAGCGCCGCTTTGGCGCTGGATTTGCGCGCCGTGCCGGGCAGTGAGCCTTTGGCGCGGCGGCGTTCCGCGTTTTTACACCGTCTGCGCGCGCTGGAGGTGCCCTTCGCCGTACCGGAGACGGCTAGCCCCTCCCGTGAGCTTTGGACGCTCCGCTGTACGCCCGAAACGGACATCGCGCTGACGGAGGCCGTGACGCGGGGCGTAACCGTTGAAGCCGCCGCCGCCGCCGCGCTGGAAGCCGCGCTGGCGGAGGCCGGCCGTCCCGCCGAAATCGCCGGCATCGCCGGTCAAGCTCTGCGCTGTGATCTGTCCGCGCCCTTTGCGGCGGCTTGCGGCGCGCTGGGCGGCGCTCCCGCGCATTCCGACGATTTCACGGATACCGTATACGCCGCCGACGCGCTGGACCGCGTCCTGCAAACCGCGCCTCACAAACACGAAGCCCTGACGCCGCTGCTGCGGAGGCTCTGCCTTCGGGCGTGTCTCGCGCTGCCCGCCGGGTCGCGCTGCGGCGACGCGCGGGCCGTGCCGGCGGCGGCCTGCGTACAGACGCTCCACCGCTTGTATGAGCGTTATGCCGATCCGGAGGAACTGGATGCCGCGCGCTGGCGCGGCGCGCTCGGGCGGCTGGCCGAAAGCACGGAAGCCAACCCGCGCCTGTCCGGTCTGGCCTTTGCCCTGCGGCTGGAGCGCGGCGGGACAGACGCGGACGCTTTGGCGGAGGAGATATACCGCCGCCTCTCCCCCGCTTCCTCCGTCGAGCGCGCCGCCGGCTGGCTGGACGGCCTGGCTTCCCGAAACCGCCGCGCCCTGCTGGAAACGCCCGGCCTGTGGGAGCGTTTGGACGACGCCCTGGCCGGACTGGACGAGGACCGCTTCCGCCGCGCGCTGGTCCCCCTGCGCCGGATGTTCGCGGGCTTTTCCGCGCGGGACAGGCGGGACATCGCGGCGCGGCTGGCGGCCCGTTGGGGTCTCGTGTCCGGCGAGGCCGCCGGACCGGCGGAGCTTTCGCGGGAGGAGCGGGAGACGCTGGCGGAACTGCGGGAGCTGGAATTTTTCTGATCTCCGGCATGGGAAGGGGCAAAAAAAATTTGCGCGGCCCGCGCGGTTTGGCCCATCCCGTTTGTTTTCCCTATAGAGGGCCGGGAGGTGTTCGCAGTCTTGTATACCGACGATTTCATCCGGAGAACCGTCGAGGACTACGCCGACATGATTACGCGCATCGCGTTCCAGAACGTCAAAAACCACTGCGACGCGGAGGATATCATGCAGGAGGTCTTCGTGCGCCTGATGCGCGGGCCGGAATTCAAGGATGAAAGCCACAAGAAGGCGTGGCTGATCCGCGTTACCCTCAACCTCTGCAAGAACTGGAACAGCACCTACTGGAACCGGAACACCGTGCCGCTTGAGGCCGTCCTCCGCGAAGCGGAAGCGGCGGACGCGCGGGAGAGCGTGCCGGAGGAGCTGTGGGAGCTGCCCCCGTCCTACCGCAGTACGCTGTACCTCTATTATTATGAGGGCTACAGCGTCCCGGAGATTGCCCAAATATTCGGCAGGAGCAAAAACACGATATCCTCCTGGCTGACGAGGGCGCGCAGGCAGCTCAAGACGCTGATTTTGGAGGGACAGGCATGAACCGTTCGGAGTACATCCAATTCCTGAACCGCATCCGCGCCTCAGAGGACGCCAAACGGCGCGCGATGGAAAAAATGC
>WRLJ01000127.1 GCA_009777685.1 Oscillospiraceae bacterium
CCTCCGCCTGCGCCTCAGCGGACAGCGGCACGTGGACGGCCATCTGGTCGCCGTCGAAGTCCGCGTTGTACGCGGTGCAAACCAGCGGATGCAGTTTCAGGGCTTTACCCTCGACCAGAACCGGCTCAAAGGCCTGGATGCCCAGGCGGTGCAGGGTCGGCGCGCGGTTGAGCAGGACGGGATGCTCGGAGATGATGACGTCAAGGGCGTCCCAGACCTCCGTCCTGGCGCGCTCGACCATCTTCTTGGCGCTCTTGATGTTATTGGCCATGCCGTCCTCGACGAGCTTCTTCATTACGAAGGGCTTGAACAGCTCCAGCGCCATTTCCTTCGGCAGGCCGCACTGATAGATTTTCAGCTCCGGCCCGACGACGATGACGCTGCGCCCCGAGTAGTCCACGCGCTTGCCCAGCAGATTCTGGCGGAAACGCCCCTGTTTGCCCTTGAGCATATCCGACAGGCTTTTCAGGGCGCGGTTGTTCGGCCCCGTGACGGGGCGGCCGCGCCGCCCGTTGTCGATGAGCGCGTCGACGGCCTCCTGCAGCATCCGCTTCTCATTGCGCACAATGATGTCCGGCGCGCCCAGCTGGAGGAGCTTGTTGAGCCGGTTGTTGCGGTTGATCACGCGCCGGTACAGGTCGTTGAGGTCGCTCGTGGCAAAGCGTCCGCCGTCCAGCTGGACCATCGGCCTCAGCTCCGGCGGGATGACCGGCACGACGTCCATAATCATCCACTCGGGGCGGTTGCCCGAGATGCGAAACGCCTCGACGACCTCCAGACACTTGATGATGCGCATTTTTTTCTGGCCCGTCGCGCCCTTCAGCTGATCCTTCAGCTCCATGGCCAGCTCGTCGCAGTCAATTTCCGCCAGCAGCTCGCGGATCGCCTCCGCGCCCATGCCGGCCTTGAAGGCGTCGTCGTATTTCTCCAAACAATCGCGGTATTCGCGCTCCGTGAGGATTTCCTTCTTCTTCAAATGCGTGTCGCCGGGGTCGATGACGATATACGACGCGAAATACAGCACCTTTTCCAGGCTGCGCGGCGACATGTCCAAAATCAGGCCCATCCGCGACGGGATGCCCTTGAAATACCAGATATGGCTGACCGGCGCGGCCAGACGGATATGCCCCATCCACTCACGGCGCACCTTTTTGCGTGTGACCTCCACGCCGCAGCGGTCGCAGATTTTCCCCTTAAAGCGGATTTTCTTATACTTTCCGCAGTAGCACTCCCAGTCCTTCTGCGGCCCGAAGATGCGCTCGCAGAACAGGCCGTCCCGTTCCGGCTTCAGTGTACGGTAGTTAATGGTCTCCGGTTTCTTGACCTCGCCCTTGGACCATTCCATAATCATCTGCGGGGAAGCAAGTCCGATCTTAATGGATTCAAACGGCTGATTGCTCATATAGCAGGCTTCCTTTCTTTACGGCACCCGCGGGAGCGGCTGCCAAATGGAAAATAGAAAGTGTTAGCTTACAGGGTCTCCTCCGGGACTCATTCCTCCGGCTCGCTGGCCGCCGCCGCGTCCAGCTCCTCGTCCAGCTCCGCAAACTCGTCGTCTTCCCCGTCCAAATCCTCAAAATCATCCGCTTCCTCGATGAGAAAACCGCGGTCCTCCAGATTGCCTTCCACCAGCAGGGTTTCCTCCTCCACCGGCGGGCGGATGTAGGCGTCGTCGTCCTCGTCGTCGCGCAGCACGATCTCGCGTCCGTCGCGGTCCAGCACGCGCACGTCAAGGCATAGCGACTGCAGTTCCTTGACCAGTACGCGGAAGCTCTCCGGCACGCCCGGCTGGGGCACGTTGTGGCCCTTCACGATCGCCTCATAGGTCTTGACGCGGCCCGTGATGTCGTCGGACTTGACCGTCAGGATTTCCTGCAGGGTATACGCCGCGCCGTAGGCCTCCAGCGCCCAGACCTCCATCTCGCCGAAGCGCTGGCCGCCGAACTGCGCCTTGCCGCCCAGCGGCTGCTGTGTGACCAGAGAGTACGGGCCGGTGCTGCGCGCGTGTATTTTATCGTCCACCAGATGGTGGAGCTTCAGGAAGTACACATATCCCACCGTAACGGGGTTGTCGAATTCCAGGCCCGTGCGGCCGTCGAACAGGACCGATTTCCCGTCGCGGCGCAGACCCGCCAGCTCCAGCGTGTCCTCGATGTCCATCTCATTGGCGCCGTCAAAAACCGGCGTGGCGACCTTCCAGCCCAGCGTATGGGCCGCGTAGCCCAGATGGACCTCCAGCACCTGCCCGATATTCATACGCGACGGCACGCCCAGCGGATTCAATACGATATCCAGCGGCGTTCCGTCCGGCATAAACGGCATATCCTCCTGCGGCAGGATGCGCGAGACGACGCCCTTGTTGCCGTGCCGGCCCGCCATCTTGTCTCCCACGGAGATCTTGCGCTTCTGCGCGATGTAGCAGCGCACCACCATGTTCACGCCCGGGCTGAGCTCATCGCCCTGGTCGCGCATAAAGGTCTTGACGTCCACGATGGTTCCCGACTCGCCGTGCGGCACGCGCAGGGACGTGTCGCGCACCTCCCTCGCCTTTTCGCCGAAGATCGCGCGCAGCAGGCGCTCCTCCGCCGTCAGCTCCGTCTCGCCCTTCGGCGTGACCTTTCCGACGAGGATATCGCCGGCGCGCACCTCCGCGCCGATGCGCACGATGCCGCGCTCGTCCAGATCCTTCAGCGCGTCCTCGCCCACGTTGGGGATGTCGCGCGTAATTTCCTCACTGCCGAGCTTGGTGTCGCGCGACTCCGTCTCGTACTCCTCGATGTGGATGGAGGTGAACACGTCGTCGCGGACCAGACGCTCGTTGATCAGGATGGCGTCCTCGTAGTTGTAGCCCTCCCAGGTCATAAAGCCAATCAGGACGTTGCGCCCGAGGCTGATCTCGCCCTCGCTCGTCGAGGGGCCGTCCGCCAGCGGCTGGCCTGCCGTCACGCGCTGGCCAGCCGTCACGAGAGGCCTCTGGTTGATGCAGGTGCCCTGATTGGAGCGCAGGAATTTGATCAGGCGGTAGGTTTTCTCCGTCTTGTCGTCATATTTCATCGTAAGGCTGTCCGCCGAAACGCGGCTTACCTGCCCGCTCCGCTCCGCGCACAGCACGACGCCGGAGTCTATGGCGGCCTTGTACTCCATGCCCGTCCCGACGATCGGCGCCTCCGTCACCAGAAGCGGCACCGCCTGACGCTGCATGTTCGAGCCCATCAGCGCGCGGTTGGCGTCGTCGTTTTCCAGAAACGGGATCATCGCCGTGGCGACGGAGACCATCATCTTCGGCGACACGTCCAGAAAATCCACATTGTCGCGGTCGACCTCGATGATCTCGCGGTTGCGGCAGGTGACGCGCTCGTTGACCAGCCGGCCGTCCGGATCAAAGGGCTCGTTGGCCTGGGCGACGACATACTCGTCCTCCACGTCGGCGGTCATATACCGGACCTCCGGCGTCAGCTGGCGTGTTTCCGGGTCGATTCTCTGAAACGGGGCCTCAATAAAGCCGTACTCGTTGATGCGCGCGTAGGTGGAAAGATACGAAATCAGGCCGATGTTCGGACCCTCCGGGGTCTCGATGGGGCACATGCGGCCGTAGTGGCTGTAGTGAACGTCGCGGACCTCGAAGTTGGCGCGCTCGCGCGAGAGGCCGCCGGGTCCCAGCGCGGACATGCGCCGCTTGTGCGTCAGCTCCGCCAGCGGGTTGGTCTGGTCCATAAACTGGGACAGCGGGCTGGAGCCGAAGAATTCCTTGATGGCCGCCGTCACGGGCCGGATGTTGATCAAGCTCTGCGGCGTGACAATGTCAAGGTCCTGTATCGTCATGCGTTCCCGGATCACGCGCTCCATGCGCGAAAAGCCGATGCGGAACTGATTTTGCAGCAGCTCGCCCACACTGCGCAGGCGGCGGTTGCCCAGATGGTCGATATCGTCCGCCGTCCCGACGCCGTGCGCCAGCGCGCACATATAGTTGATGGAGGACAGAATATCGTCCGCCGTGATGTGCTTGGGAATCAGCTCGTCGCGGCGCTCCAGCAGCGCCTCCTCCAGATTGGCGGGGTTGGCGTCGAGAATCTCGCAGAGCACGGAAAAGCGCACCTTTTCGGTCAGCCCCAGCTTCTCGGCGTCCACGTCCGCGAAGGCGCACAAATCCACCATGCCATTGGAGAACACCTTGATCTCCCGCCCGTCGTCGGCCTCGACCCACAGCGCGGACACGCCGCGCGCTTCGATGTCGCGGGCCTGTTCGCGGCCCAGCGCCGTACCCGCGTCCGCAAGGACCTCGCCCGTGCGGGGATCGGCCGCGGGGCGCGTCAGCTTGCGTCCGGTCATGCGCGGCGCGAGAGCCAGCTTCTTGTTGAATTTATAGCGTCCCACGTTGCTCAGGTCATAGCGGCGCGTGTCAAAGAACAGCCCGTTGAGCAGGGTCTCCGCGCTGTCCACCGTCGGCGGCTCCCCGGGGCGCAGACGCTTGTATATCTCGATCAGCGCGTCCTCGCGCGTCTTGGCCTGATCCTTCTCCAGCGTGGCGATGATGCGGTCGTCCTCGCCGAACAGCTCGCGGATCTCCGTGTCGGTCCGCACGCCGACCGCGCGGATCAGGCAGGTGACATGCAGTTTGCGGTTCTTGTCGATGCGCACCGAGAAAATATCGTTCAAATCCGTCTCGTACTCCAGCCACGCGCCGCGGTACGGGATGACCGTGGCGCCGTGGGCCGCGCCGGCGGTCTTGTCGATTTTCTCATCATAATATACGCCCGGCGAACGGACGATCTGCGAGACGATCACGCGCTCGGCGCCGTTGATGATGAACGTGCCGCCGTCGGTCATCAGCGGGAAATCCCCCATAAAGATTTCCTGTTCCTTGATTTCCTCGGTTTCGCGGTTGCGCAGGCGCACACGCACCTTCAGAGGCGCGGCGTAGGTCGCGTCGCGCTCCTTGCACTCCTCCACCGAGTATTTCGGCGTATCCTCGAGCTGGTAGTCGATGAAGCTCAGCTCCAGGTTTCCGGTGTAGTCACTGATGGACGACACATCCCGGAACACCTGCCTCAGCCCCGCCTCCAGAAACCACCGGTACGAGTTCTTCTGAACCTCGATCAGGTTGGGCATATCCAGCACATCGTCCAGACGGGCATAGCTTTTGCGCAGGGTGTTTCCGTAGAGCAAGTCTTTCACGGGCGATCACTCCATAACAGATTTCGGGAACGCGATACGCGCGGATAGGATGTATTCATTTTGTCTTTTATACGCGCTCAGCCTTGCAATCCGCCCGCCGGTTTGATATACTGATTCGGGAGTCGTGCATGGCTCCTTTTCGTGTGCGCTCAAGACAAGATAGCGCAGTTTTTGATTGTATCACAGGCTTGTCAAGAGTGTCAAGCTGTTTTTTCATATTTTTTGATGAATTTAATGATTCCACCGGTTTTACCCTTCTTTCTCAGGAGGACCGCCGCATGACGACCTATCTTATCGGCCCGAACGACGCGGGCCAGCGCGCCGACCGTTTCCTCTCAAAGACCCTGACGGGCCTGAGCAGTCATCGGGTGCAAAAGCTGTTCCGCAAAAAAGACGTCAAGCTGGACGGGCGGCCCCGCGCGCCCGGCGCCAC
>WRLJ01000128.1 GCA_009777685.1 Oscillospiraceae bacterium
GGCTTGTCCGGGCTGTCCTGGCCTCGACTTTTGGTTTTCTCTCTTTTTGTCTTGTTCGCATGTCCCGGCCATACCCTTGCACTTTCTTTGCTGTCTCCACAGGGAACTGCCCTAACAAACAGACCTCTGTGTCGTACAATGTAAAACATGACATCCCTGTAGGGACGCCATATATGGCGTCCGCGGGCGGCCGGGACGGTCGCTCCTACAACCGGCGTAAACCTTTAGATTTTACATTGTACTACAATCACTCTGAGGGCAGTGTATCATACCGCAGTCCAAACGTCAATCGGCGTTTATCGTTATTCGATAAAACAGGGGGCCGGCGGGTGCGCGGGCCCCTTTTTTCCGTGTCCGCCGGCCTGTAAAATTAATCAAATTTTAATCAAATCTTTATCGGGATTTAAGAATTGCCTGTTATACTCGAAAATACAGGGCGGTCAATCTATAGGCCGCCCGGCAGGAAAGTTTACCCGGCTTGCCCGCCCGAATATAAGAAGGAGGACCCCATCATGAAGACCCTGAAACGCAAGCTGACCCGCCCGATGTGCCTGATCCTGGCGCTGCTGGTGATGAGCGGCTCGATGCTCGCCGCCGCGATGACCGGCTCGCCGTACGAGGCGCTGAAGGACGCCGCCTTCGACCTGCTGACCGCCGAAAGCGCGACCATCCGCTACACCGGCGAGTTGCTGGTCAACGGCGAGCCCTACCAGGACAACGGCCTGGAGACCCAGTACACACAGTTCTCTTCAGACGGCATGTATTCCGACAACGGCTCGTACAAAAGCTACCGAAAGCACAACCTGAGCCTGAACAACTACGGCACCTACGGCGACGACAGGGACGGCTGGTGGAGCGCCAGCTATCTCCCCGGGGAGCGCGTCTACCACAACGTGATGACCCTCGGCATGAGCCGCGGCGACATGTACGTGCGGCTGGCGGAGCTGACCCTGGACCTGCTGGCGGGCGACCTGAAGAACAACATCGGCATGACCTACGCCGACGGCCTGCGCACCATCAGCGCCACGTTCACCGCCCAGCAGATCCCCGAGCTGTACAACGCCGCGCTGACCGTGCTGCTGTCCGGCCAAGGCCAGTACAACGTCACCACTGTCGACACCCTCTCCAGCACCGACACCACGCGGCACATCCGCGAAACCCGCTTTGAGGGCCGGGAAAAGGTCGTCACCGAGATGAAGGAGACCGGCTACTGGTATTATTACGACCCGGCGACCGGTGAGGCAATCGACGCCGACGACCCGCGCGCTTCGGCGGAATACGGCTGGTTTACGAGAACCCTCGAAAGCCAGATTCTCTCCCAGACGCGCACCCCCGCCACGCGGGAGGACTATATGCGGCAATCCTACTCCAGCAGCGAGGATATCCTCAACATTCCCGTGGAAAAGGCCGTCATCGACTATGCTTACGCCCTGGCCCGCGTGGACGGCGACGGGCATCTCACGGAGGGCACGGCCTCGCTCCGCTTCCTGCTGACCAACATCTTCGGCGAGGAGATTGAGGTGGAGCTGAACCTTGATCTCACTGTCGAGAACGTCAACAGCACTGACCCGCAATGCCCGGTCGCCGACGCCCACGAGGTCTTCACCGAGGAACTGTTCCAGGAGATGTATGCCGAGCTGGAGGCATACGCCGGCCGCGCCCCCTACGACGCCCGCGGCGGCTACTACGACGGCCTGGAGTTTACCCTCAACCCCGACGGCACAGTCAACCGGGACAGCATCCGTCTCCCGTCCTACGCCTTCGTGAAGGACCAGCCCCTTCTCTCCGTGGGCGATGAAAAATACTTCCTTTCCGACGGCGAGATCGCGGACCCCCGCGCCGTGGACGCCATGAAGCGCGCCGACGACGCCAAGCTGGAGGAATAACGCGGCCTAGAAGGAATCACGCTGCTTACGCGAATTCTCTGTCCTCCCCGCCGCCGCGTGCCCGGCGCGGCGGCGGGGAGGGGCGGGCGCGCGGCGTCCGCCGGCGGCTCCCTGTGCAAACCGGGGGATTACCGCCCTTCGCAATCCGACGCGCGCCGGGTAGACGCGGCTCCCGCAAGGGGGACGTGTCAGCGCGAGGATTGCGGGGGACGGTAATCCCCCGCCGACCGCAAGGACAACCATACACGGCGCGGGCATCGCGCCGATACAAGGAGGGGTTTCTTTTGGTCCTGCAAACCATCGGCCTGACCAAGCTCTACAAAAACAACCGCGGCGCGCGGGATGTGTCGCTGGCCCTGATGCCGGGGGATATCCTGGGCCTGCTCGGCCCGAACGGCTCGGGCAAGACGACCGTGATGAAGTCCTGCGTCGGCCTGCTGCGCCCCACGGGGGGCGGCGTCGCCATCGAGGGGCATACCGTCTGGTCCGGCGGCGGCTCCGGCCGCTCCGCCGGAAAGGAATACGAGGACGCCCTGCGCGGCGTCGGCGCGCTGATCGAGGCCCCGTCGCTGTTTGACCGGATGACGGCGCGGCAGAATCTGCGGCTGGCCGCCGCCTATTACCCGGACGTGACGGAGGAGCGGATCGGGGAGGTTTTGGACATCGTCGAAATGACCCCCTACGCCGACGAGAAGGCCGGGGGCTACTCCCTGGGGATGCGCCAGCGGCTGGGGCTGGCCCTCGCGCTGCTGAACCGGCCCCGCCTGCTGGTGCTGGACGAGCCGGCCAACGGGCTGGACATCGAGGGCATGGTCGCCATCCGCGACATCGTCAAGGCCGCCGCCGCCGGGGGCGCGGCGGTGCTGATTTCCAGCCATCTGGCCCACGAGATTGAGCTGTGCGCCACGCATGTGGGCATTATGTACGACGGCGCGGTGCTGAGCCTGTCCTCGATGGAGGATATTCTGGCGGCGTCGCCCAGTCTGGAGGAATTTTTCCTCGCGGAGCTGGCGCGGTACCGGAAAGGGGGCGCGGCGGCATGAAGGCGGCCATCCGAAATGAGCTGAAAAAGCTGATCCTGCACAAGAAGTACACGGTTTTGCTGATCATCGGCGTACTGCTGGGCCTGGCCTGGTCCCTGACGGGCTATCTTCTGTCCGCGGCGCTGAACGCCTTCATGGGCCTGGGCGTGCTGTGGGATTTTAACTCCGTGCCGACCAGCTCCCTGCCGATGTTCGCGCACTTTTACCTGCCGATGATGATTTTCATGGCGGTCACGGACCTGTTCGCGGGCGAGTACGGCGACCAGACCATCCGCGCCGCGCTGGTGCGGCCGATTACGCGCCTGAAGCTGTACACGGCCAAGCTGTCCGCGATTATGATATACATCACCGGCTTCCTCGGCGTGGTGTTCACGGCCAACCTGATTGCGGGCGTGTTCGTGGGCGGCGTGGACTCGCCGTGGGTCGCGCTCCGCTCGCTGGCGTCGTTCGCGCTGACGCTGGTCCCGCTGGCGGTGCTGGCCTGCTTCGCGGCGCTGGGGGCGCAGATCATCAAAAGCGGCTCGCTGCTGATGTTCTCGATGATCCTCTCGCTGCTGCTGATGAGCGTACTGCCGCTGCTGCTGCCGTTCACGCGGAATATGCTGTTTACGAGCTTTCTGGGCTGGTACCGCATGTTCGCCGGCGCGCTGCCGATGGCGGGCGTGCTGGTCAACACCGCCCTGACCCTGCTGGCCAGCGGCGCGGTGTTCTATCTGGCGGGCACGATCACGTTCGACCGAAAGGACTTTTGAGTTCAAAGAGACGGAGCATACCGGGGCAGGGGGAGCGGAGGCCGCCTCCCTGCCCCGGCCTTTGTCCCGGGCAAAAAAAAGCGGCGAGCCAGAGGTCCGGCTCGCCCGAATGCGATAGGAGGGGTTCATGAAAACGAATCGCGCGCCTGCTTGCCGCACGGCCGCGGCGGCCTTGCGTTACCGCCGCCGGCTGATCCATTCACAGTCTCTATGATACCCCCCAGATGTTACAGAAGATAGAGGGGAAATATTAAATATTCTTTACATAACGGGCAATTTCAGCGCAAAACCGGCCCCGCGCCCCACGGTTTTCCATTTTTATTCCTCCGGCCGCCGGTCCCCGCCGCCGGTGTTCAGGGAATACAGCCTGCCCTCAAAGGGGTCCTCATAGTAAATCCGGCCGCCGGCCACATTGAGGAATACATTGGTGGAGTAGTGCCCCGCAAAGCCGTGGTCGGTCAGCCGTTTCCGGTCACTGCCGTCGGTCTTCACGCTGTAAAGGTCGGCCTTGCCGCGGGATACGCCGTCACCGGCGCGGCAGCTGTAATAATAGACCCGTTCACCGGCCACGTTGATGTTCAGCGCCACCTCGCCGGTGAGCCGCCGCCGGTCGCCGCCGTCGAGGTTCATGCTGTACAGACAGCTGCCGTCGCTGTAGTTGCTGTAATAAATCCGGCCGCCGGTCACATTGATATAGCCGGACCGGTCACCGTTCAGCCGCCGCCGGCCGGTCCCGTCGACGCCGACGCTGTATACGCTGTCGCCGTCGTTCCAGTTGCTGTAATACACGCGGTCCCCGACCACATTCAGGTCGGCCGCCATGTCGTCGCACAGCTTGGCCCGCCCGCCCCCGCGGGTATCCATGCTGTATATTTTCCCGCCGTCGCTCCAGTTGATGTAATAGACCCGCCCGCCGGCCACGTTCAGACCCCAAACGGAGTCGCGGCACAATTTCCTCCGCCCGCCGCCGCAGGCTTTCATACCGTACAGCTCGGCGCCGCACCCGAACGGAGACTCCACGCAATAATAGACGCGGCCCCCGGCCACGTTGACAAACATTGTAAGAGGATCGTACAGATAGCGTTTTCCGTCCTTGAACGCCACTCGCCCGCCGTTGACCAGATTTCCCGGCGTGTTGCCCGCTTCGGCGTGATCCTCCGTCCGGTTTTCCGGTGCGCCGGCGGCGGCGCATGGGGTCTTCATGGGTTAACCACTCCTTACAAAAATAGCAGCCATGCCCTATACTGCCGTATTATACCACGATGTAGCGTATGAATGCAACCCCTATATTGGTACACTTAATTCAGGGGTGAAAAAATGCCTGTCAACGCCGAAAAGCTGTCAGCAGAGGAATGCGCCTTTCTGCGCAACATCGGGTTTCGGGTCCAATTCATGCGGAAAAAAGCCGGGCTGTCGCAGGCGGCGCTGGCGGAGCGGAGCGGTCTGGCGGACTCGACGATATCCCATCTGGAAAGCACGTCCGTCTACTCGGTCAGCCTTGTCGTTCTGTTCCGCATCGCCGCCGCGCTCGGGGTCGAGCCGAGGGCCCTGCTGGATTTCGATTGACGGCGCGGGGGCAGGGGCGCGGCGCCCCCGGGCGCGCCGTGGTTTGCCCGCATCCCCTCCGTAGGGGACGCAGACCTCGGCGTCCCGCAGGTTATCTGCAAACTTCGGGGAAAGGGTTTTCACCGTTTGCCCGTCCGGCTGGCCGCACACACCGTAGGGGACGCAGACCTCGGCGTCCCGCAGGGTTATCTGCAAACTTCGGGGAACGGGTTTTCGCCGTTTGCCCGTGCGGCTGTGGGTTTGGGTGGTGTTCAGGCATTCCCGGGGGAGGTCTCCCCCGGACCCCCCACTGGGGGACTTGGCAGTCCCCCAGCCCCTCTCGCGG
>WRLJ01000129.1 GCA_009777685.1 Oscillospiraceae bacterium
CCCCGGAACCCTGGGCATCGGCCATCCCCGCTGGGCGACCCACGGGGAGCCCTCGGACGTCAACTCGCATCCCCATGTCGGCAGCCAGAATAAAATCGCCGTCGTTCACAACGGCATCATCGAGAATTACCAGCAGCTGAAGGAGCGCCTGGAGCGAAAGGGCGTCCGCTTTGTATCGCAAACCGACAGCGAGGTCATCGCGCAGCTGGCCGAGGTTTACTATACCGGCGATATTCTGGAAACGGTCATCAAGGTGGCGGAGCGGCTGGAGGGCTCGTACGCTCTGGGCATTATGTGTCTGGACTGCCCCGATACGCTGATCGCGGTCAAGAAGGACAATCCCCTGATCATCGGCGTTTCCGGCCGCGGGCATTTCATCGCCTCCGATGTGCCCGCCGTGTTAAAATACACCAACACGGTCCATTATCTAAACGATACGGAGATCGCCGTCCTGCGCGGGGACGAGGTGCGTTTTTTCAACTTTGACAAGGAGCCGCTGGAAAAGCCGCTGGAAACCGTGACGTGGACCCTGGACAGCGCGGAGAAGGGCGGCTGGCCGCATTTCATGCTCAAGGAAATCATGGAGCAGCCGAAGGTCCTCAGAGATACGATCCAGTCCGCACTCAGCGGCGGCGATAACGGGGCCGTCATCGGGCAGCTGGACATCACCGGCTTTGACAGGGTCGTAATCACGGCCTGCGGCTCCGCTTATAACGCGGGGGTCGTCGCCAGATATGTGTTTGAAAAGCTGTGCCGGATACCGGTCGAGGTGGAGCTGGCCAGCGAGTTCCGGTATAAGGACGCGATCATCGGCGGGACAACGCTGGTGATTCTCATCAGTCAGTCGGGCGAAACCGCCGACACCATCGCCGCCATGCGGGAGGCAAGGTCCAGGGGGGCCGTCACGCTGTCCATCGTTAATGTGGTCGGCAGCACCCTCGCCAAGGAAACGGACCACACGCTCTACACCCTCGCGGGGCCGGAAATCGCCGTCGCGACGACCAAGGCGTTCTCCGCCCAGCTGGCGCTGCTGTACCTGCTGGCGGTCAGCTTCGCCCGCCGGCTCGGCCGGATATCGGAAGCGGAGCGCGGCGCGCTGCTGGACGAAATCCGGGCGCTCCCCGAAAAGGTGGAGACCCTGCTGGGCGGCGTGGACACAATCCAGCAGTATGCCTCCGGCTGCATCGCCTGCAAAAGCATTTTCTTCATCGGGCGCAATGTGGACTACGCCATCGCGCTGGAAGGCTCGCTGAAGCTCAAGGAGATCTCCTATATCCATTCCGAAGCCTACGCGGGCGGGGAGCTGAAGCACGGCACGATATCGCTCATCGAGGACAACACCCTGGTCGTCGCGCTGTCCAGCTGCGAACGGCTGGCGCCGAAGATCATGAGCAACGCGGAGCAGGTAATCAGCCGCGGGGCCAAGGTTCTTTGGGTAGGGAGTTGCGCAGCCGCGGGGATCAATGATACAATGTCTGTTATCCGTCTGCCCGCCGCCCACGAGCTGTTCTCGCCGTCCCTGTCGGTCGTCGCGCTCCAGCTCTTCAGCTACTATGTGGCCGCCAACAAAGGTCTGGACATTGACAAGCCGCGAAATCTGGCCAAAAGCGTCACCGTGGAATAAGCCTCCAAACCGGGCGTTTGCCGGAGGGAGGCGGAAAATCCGCCAGCCCCGGGCGGACTGTAAATACACGCATAATTAAGGAGAGAGCGACAATGCCAAAGCGGACGGACATCCATACGATTCTGATCATCGGGTCGGGCCCTATCGTCATCGGTCAGGCCTGTGAGTTTGACTATTCGGGCACGCAGGCCTGCAAGGCGTTGCGGAGCCTGGGCTACAGGATCATACTGGTCAACTCCAACCCCGCCACCATCATGACCGACCCTGTCGTCGCCGATGTGACCTACATCGAGCCTCTGAACGTCGCAAGGCTCACGGCCATCATCGCCAAAGAGCGGCCCGACGCGCTGCTGCCCAATTTGGGAGGCCAGTCGGGCCTCAACCTGAGCCTTGCGCTGCAAAAAGCCGGCGTGCTGGAGCAATACGGGGTCAAGGTGATCGGCGTCCAGCTGGACGCGATAGAGCGCGGGGAGGACCGCATCGAGTTTAAGAAGGCGATGGACAAGCTGGGCGTGGAGATGCCCGGCAGTTTCGAGGCCCTGTCCCTGGAGCAGGCCGAAACGGTGGCCGAGGAACTGGGGTATCCGGTCGTGATCCGCCCCGCCTATACCATGGGCGGAACCGGAGGCGGTCTGGTCTATAACAAGGAAGAGCTGAGGCTCATTGCCGCCAGAGGCATACAGGCCTCGATGATCGGGCAGGTTCTGGTCGAGGAAAGCATTCTGGGCTGGGAAGAGCTTGAGGTCGAGGTCGTCAGGGACGCCAAAAACCAGATGATCGCCATCTGTATGATTGAAAACATCGACCCGGTGGGCGTCCATACCGGCGATTCGTTCTGCTCGGCGCCCATGCTGACCATCGAAGAGGGCTTGCAGGAACGCCTGAAGCGGATCGCGTTCAGCATCGTTTCGGAAATCGGAGTCATCGGCGGGACCAACGTGCAGCTGGCCCATGACCCTGTATCGGACCGGGTGGTCGTGATCGAAATCAATCCCAGGACCTCCCGTTCCTCGGCGCTGGCCTCCAAGGCGACGGGGTTCCCGATCGCCTATGTGTCGGCGCTTCTGGCCGCGGGGCTTACCCTGGATGAAATCCCGTACTGGAAAGAGGGCACGATGGACAGGTATGTCCCGCACGGGGATTACGTCGTCCTGAAATTTGCCCGCTGGGCCTTTGAAAAGTTCGCGGGCATCGAGGATAAGCTCGGCACGCAGATGCGGGCCGTCGGAGAGGTCATGAGCATCGGGCGCACCTTTAAGGAAGCGTTCCAGAAGGCGGTCCGTTCTCTGGAAATCGGCAGAAGCGGCCTGGGGTTCGCAAAGAATTTCCATAGCCTCGGCACGGAGGAGCTGCTGCAAATCATTGCCGTGCCGAACAGCGAGCGCTACTTCGCTCTTTATGAGGCCCTCCGCAAGGGGGTCGGCGTGGAGCGGCTCCATGCCATCACCCAAATCAAGCCGTATTTTCTGGAGCAAATGAGCGAGCTGGTGGCGCTGGAGACGGAAATCCTCTCCTACCGCAAGAGAGTCCTGCCCGACGATTTGCTGGCAAGGGCCAAAAAGGACGGGTTTGCGGACAAGTATCTTTCCTTTCTTCTGGAAGTGCCGGAGGAATATATCCGCCTGCACAGAAAGGTCGCCGGCATCCGGGAGGAATGGGACGTCGTTCCGGTCAGCGGCGCCGACGCGGAGTATTTCTATTCGACCTATAACGGTCTGGGGAAGCTGGGCGGCGAGCTGGCCGCGTCCAGAGAAAAACGCGGCATCCGGCCGGAGCGCGCGGACAGCCGCGAAAAGGTCATCATCCTCGGAGGCGGCCCCAACCGGATCGGGCAGGGCATCGAATTTGACTACTGCTGTGTGCATACCGCGATGGCGCTCCGTGAATCGGGCTTTGAGACCATTATGGTCAACTGCAATCCCGAGACGGTTTCCACCGACTACGACACGTCGGACAAGCTCTATTTCGAGCCGCTGACGGTTGAGGACGTGTTACAGATTTGCCAGCGCGAACAGCCGCTGGGCATCATCGTCCAGTTTGGCGGGCAGACGCCGCTCAACATCGCCATGGAACTCAAGCAGGCGGGCGTGCCGGTTCTGGGAACGACGCCGGAGGTGATCGCCCTGGCCGAGGACAGGGATTTATTCCGGAAGATGATGGACCGGATGAATATCCCCATGCCGGAATCCGGCATGGCGCGCCATTACGAGGAGGCCCTTGCCGTGACCGGCGAGATCGGGTATCCCGTTATGGTCCGGCCATCGTATGTTTTGGGCGGGCGCGCCATGGAGATCGTCTTCGACGACGAGCAGCTGAGGAATTATTTCCACCTCAACGCGCACTATATCGGCAGCGAGGCGCCGATCCTGATCGACCGTTTTCTGGACAACGCCCTCGAATGCGAGGCGGACGCCCTGGCCGACGGCTCCGGCGCGTTTGTGCCGGCCGTGATGGAGCATATCGAGTACGCCGGCGTCCATTCGGGGGACTCGGCCTGTGTGATTCCCACCGTCAACATCACGGAGGAGCAGACCGGCACGATCCGGGACTATACGCGCAGAATCGCCGGAGAACTGGGCGTCGTGGGCCTGATGAACATTCAATACGCCATCCATCAGGGCAAGGTATACGTTCTGGAGGCCAACCCGCGGGCGTCCAGGACGGTGCCGCTGGTTTCCAAGGTTTGCAACCTGAACATGGCCGACCTGGCCGTAAAGCTGATTATGGCGCGGCACACCGGACGCGCGGTAGACCTCGCCGCGATGCAAAGGCCGGCGATCCCCTATTACGGCGTTAAGGAAGCGGTGTTTCCGTTTAACATGTTCCCGGAGGTCGATCCGCTGCTGGGACCGGAAATGAGGTCCACCGGCGAGGTTCTGGGCCTGTCCGACTCGTTCGGACTCGCGTTTTACAAGGCTTTGGAGGGCAGTAAATCCGTTCTGCCCCTGTCCGGCGCGGTCTTGATTTCCGTGGCGGAAAAGGACCGGGAGGAGGCCCTGCGGGCGGCCGGGCAGTTTGAGCTTCTGGGCTTTACGATCCGGGCCACGAGGGGGACCCACGCCTATCTGGCCGCCAACGGAATCCGGAGCGAAATCATCAACAAGCTCTATGAAGGGCGGCCGAACATCGAGGACGCCATCAAAAACCACCAGCTGGATATGATCGTCAATACGCCCGGCGGTAGCAAGCGCAGTAACAATGACGATTCCTACATCCGGAAGGCGGCCATCCGCTACAACATTCCCTACATGACCACGCTGACGGCGGCGCTGGCCGGCGCGAGGGGCATCGCGGAAAAGGCGATGAATCCGGACGAGCAGGTATATTCCCTGCAGGAGTATCACCTGAAAATCACATAAGGATGGCGGGATATGATCAAGGTCATTGACTACAGGGCCGGAAACGCCCCCAGTGTCCTCAGCGCGGTGAACCGTCTGGGCTATACGGCGGATTTGGCCCGCTGTCCCCGGGACCTCGCCAACGCGTCCCGCATTATCCTGCCGGGGGTGGGCAGCGCCAGGGCGACGATGGACTCCCTGCGCGAAACGCGCCTGCTGGACGCGCTGGAGGACGCGGTGCTGCGAGACAAGGTCCGCTTTCTGGGCATCTGCGTGGGTCTCCAGATTCTGTTTGAACACAGCGGGGAAGAGGATACGGTTTGCCTGGGCTGGCTGAAGGGCCGGGTGGTCCGCTTTGACGCCGCCAGGGTCAGGGTTCCGCAGATGGGATGGAATCAGGTGCGGTTTGTCAAGCAAACGGGACTGGACGTGCGGGACGATTTTTTCTACTTCGTCAACTCCTTTGCCGCAGTGCCGGAGGACAGGTCCGA
>WRLJ01000130.1 GCA_009777685.1 Oscillospiraceae bacterium
CCGCAGGGCTATATCAACGCCATCCTGAAGCAGCTGGGGCTGGTCAACGAGCCGATCAATTTTTTCCTCAACGCGCGGTACATATTGCCGATCATTATCCTGGTCACGCTGTGGAGCAGTATGGGCGTCGGGTTTCTGGCCATGCTGGCCGGCGTCCTGAACGTCGACAAGACGCTGTATGAAGCCTCCGCGATCGACGGCGTACACAACCGGCTTCAGGAGATTTTTTACATCACGATTCCCTCGATGAAACCGCAAATGCTGTTCGGCGCGGTGATGAGCATTGTCAGCGCGTTCCAGGCGGGCATGATTGGCGTGATGCTGACCGGCGCCAATCCCACGCCCCATTACGCGGGCCAGCTGATGGTCAACCACATCGAGGACTATGGGTTCATCCGCTATGAGATGGGGTATGCTTCGGCGGTGTCCGTGGTGCTGCTGGGGATTATATATCTGTTTTCAGCGGCCTCGCGGCGTGCGCTGCGCGACGATTAGGGGAGGGCTGAGGTATGCAAAGCGTAAAGACAAATCCGGACCGTTTCCGCAAAAACCAGATACCGCTCTATCTGTACCTGATCCCGCTTGCGGCGTTCATGGCCGTTCCGATCGTCTTTATCCTGCTCCACGCCTTTAAGCCGCTGGATGAGCTGTTCAATTACCCGCCTCAATTTCTGGTGTACAAGCCGACGCTGGAAAATTTCCGGGACTTGTTCACGGCCGCGCGCGGCTCGATTACGCCGATATCCCGCTATATATTCAACTCGCTGGTCGTCACGGTGTTCGTTGTGCTGGGCACGGTGGTCTTCTCGTCGCTTGCGGGCTTTGCGCTGTCCAAGATGAAATTCAGGCTCAAGAATGTGATTTTTACCGTCAACAACGCCGCGCTGATGTTCGTGCCCGTCGCCGTGACGATCCCGCGGTTTATGACGATCAGCTTCCTGCGCATGGACGACACCTATCTGGCGCACATCCTGCCTTTGCTGGCGATGCCGGTCGCGCTGTTTTTAATCAAGCAGTTCATCGACCAGATTCCCGACGCGCTGATCGAGGCGGCCACGGTGGACGGCGCGGGTGCGCTGAAGGTGTACTGGAAGATCATCCTGCCGATGATTCGCCCCGCCATCGCCACCGGCGCCATCCTCGCCTTCCAGCTGGTCTGGAACAACATCGAGACCAGCTCGCTGTTTACCACGCAGGAGGGCGTGAGGACCCTCGCGTTCTATATGAATACACTTTCCGCGGCGGGAACGGTCGCGGGCCAGGGCATGGCCGCCGCCGCGTCGCTCATCATGTTCGTGCCGAACCTGATTCTTTTCGTCATCCTGCAGAGCAACGTAATGAATACCATGGCGCACTCGGGTCTGAAGTAACAAAGGGGGGAGCCGTATTGAAGCGTGTATGCGCAGCCGTCTGTGCCGTCATCCTGATGCTGGCCGCCGCCCCCGCGGCGCTGGCCGCGATTCCCTACCGGACCTATACGCTGACGCCCGGACAGGGGCTCACCGAAACACAGACCGCCTATGAGCCGGCGGCGACGATCGGCAAGATCGGTGATTTGTCGCTGTCCTCGCCGTCCGATATCCGCATCGGGCCGGACGGGAACCTGTATATCGCCGACACGGGCAACCGGCGCGTCGTGATTTCCACGATGGACGGGGAACTCATCGGCACGGTTGGAGAAGACGTGCTCCATACCCCCGGAGGCGTTTTTCCGGTCGAGGGCGGGCAGATCTATGTCGCCGACGAGGGTCTGGAAAGCGTGGTGCTGTTTGACCGTGACGGCGCGCCCGTGCGCCGGTACGGACGCCCGGACCATCCCCTGTTCGGGCAGTTCGCCCAGTATATGCCGCAGAAGGTCGCCGTCGACAGGCGCGGGAATCTCTATATCACCTCGAAGGGCAACACCAACGGCGTCATCCAGATCGCGGCCGGCGAAAACGCGGAATTTCTCGGATATTTCGGCGCGAATCTGACCCGCGTGAACCTGCTGACCATCTTCCGGCGGCTGATCTATACCCAGGAGCAGATGTCTCGCGTCACGGACGTGGTTCCGGTCTCCGTCACCAACCTGGCGATCGACGGAACGGGGCTTGTCTACACGGTCAGCACGGGGGATCAGGTCGCCCCGCTGAAGAAGCTGAATGTGGCGGGACGCGACATTCTGGATGTGTCTATGGGCAATCCGGACTTCACCGCCGTGGCGGTCAGCCCGTCGGGCAGTATTTTCGCGGCGGCGCGTTCCGGATATATCTATGAATACAGCAGCGAAGGCAACCTGATTTTCATCTTCGGCGCGCCGGACGACGGCTTGAACCGCGTCGGCTTGTTCAAATCCATTTCGGCCATGGCCGCCGGCGAAAACGGCCGCCTGTATGTGCTGGACCGGGAGAAAAACGCCATACAGGTATTTGCGCCCACCGAATTTGCGGAGACTGTGCATACGGCCTTCCAGCTGTTCAACGAGGGGAAATATATCGAAAGCAAGGAGCCGTGGCGGGAAATCGCCAAGATGAACAGCCTGTTCGCCTACGCGAACACGGGGCTGGGCGAGGCCGCCTACCGCGAACGCGAATATACCGAGGCGCTGGCGGCGTTCCGGCGCGGCAACAACTGGCGGGGATACTCCGACGCGTTTTGGGAGCTGCGCTCCAACTGGCTCAGCAGCCGGATGGGGGCCATCCTCATCGGGCTTGCCCTGCTGGCCGTTCTCTGGCAAGCCGTCAAGGTCCTGGACCGCAGATACGCCGTCCTCGGCCCGGTCAGGCGGACGAGGGACGCTTTCACCCGCCGCAGGCTGGTCAGCCAATGCCTGTACGCCTTCCACAATATCCGCAACCCTGCCGACACGGCTTACGGCATCAAGCGGGAGGGGAAGGCGAGCTGGCGGGCGTCGTTCATCCTGCTCTTCGTGTTCTGGCTGCTGTTTGTGCTGGAAAAGTATTTTTCCGGTTTTCTGTTCAAGCGGGTGGCCGACGGGTATTTTGATCTTGTGGGCGATTTGGCGGTCATTCTGGGTATTTTCGCGCTCACCGTGACCTGCTGTTATCTGGTATGCCTGATCACCAACGGCGAATCGAATTTCCGCGAGCTGGCCTCCGGCGTCATGTACGCCTTTGCGCCGGTGTTCCTCCTCAAGCCCGCCGTGATTATCCTCACCAATGTCCTTACCCTTGGCGAGTCGTTCTTTATTACGCTGCTCAATGTGATCGCCTACGGCTGGACCGCCGTGCTGGTGTATCTTGCGATCCGCAATCTCAACGGCTATACCTTCGGCCAGACCTTCAGGGTCGTCCTGCTGTCCGTGTTCACCTGCCTGATTTGCGCCCTGCTGCTGTTTATCATCTATGTTCTGGTTTCGCAATGCGTCGATTTCATTTCATCGGTATTCGGAGAGGCGGTGTTTAAGATTGCGAATCGCTAGAGCGGCGCTTGCCGCCGTATTGCTGCTGCTGACGGCCTGTTCGGCGCCGGACGCCGCCGCGCCGCTGCTTCCCCCGCCCCTCCTCCCGGCCTCCGGCGGCTCTCCGTCCGCCGTGACGGGCCGCTCCGCCGAGCTGGACGGCCATACTCTGGTTGCGGAAAACCCGCATTTTGAGCTGTATCTTGACGAAGCTGCGCTGGGGTTGATAATCCGCGACAAAGAGAGCGGCGCGGTCATGCGCTCGACGGTTTCCGAACCCAACGCGGCCGACAACGACACCTGGAAAGGCTTTTATCAATCGGGGGTGGTGCTGCAATATATCCGGGGCACCAACCTCAATATGACGCAGGCCGACTTCATCAACACGGAACACAGCAAAACCCTGTATTACCGCGAGGACGGGTTTACGGCCGATGTGACGTTCCCCTCGGCCGGGATATCGTACACCCTGACCGTTACGCTGACCGACACCGGCTTTACCGCGGAGATTCCCCAGTCGTCTATACGGGAGGAAAACCCCGAAAACACCGTGGGCGCGTTTTATGTCTACCCGTTTCTGGGGTATTCGACGCTCGGCGCGGACGAGGGCTATATGCTCATCCCTGACGGACAGGGCGCGCTCATTGAGCTGCAGGATAACGAAAGGCGGTTTTCCTCGCCGTTTATCAGCTATATCTACGGCGACAATGTCGGTCTGAACGTCACGAACACCTTTTTCCGGGAGCTGGTCCCGCCGGAAAATATCCTCATGCCCGTGTACGGGATGGTGCATACCGCAAAGAACATCGGTTTTCTGGGAATCGTCGAGAGCGGCGCGGAGAACGCCGTGATCGAGGCTTGGCCGAACGGGGCCAGCACGCAATTTGACTGGATCGCGGCGCGCTTTATGTACCGCCACGTTTTCATGCAGCCGACGGGACAGACGAGCGGGACGGTGCAAACGCGGACCGAGCGCCCGAACCGCGTCGACATCAAAATCCGTTTCGCGTTTGCCGCCGGGAACGCCGCCGATTATTGCGGCCTGGCGCTGCGGTACCGCGAGTATCTTGCGGAAACCGGCGCGTTCGCGTCGGCCGCGGCGGACCCCTTCCGGACCCAGGTTGATTTCTTTGGACAGGAAAAGAAGAACTGGGCGCTGTTCAAGCTTGATGTGAATATGACCAAGTTTGACGAAGCCGCCGATATCCTCCGGCTCCTTTCCGATTCGGGCGTGGGCGCGCCGCTGGTCGTATACTCGGGCTGGCAGTCGGGCGGATATACCGCGGGGGCCCCGAACGCGGGATTTTCGCCCGCCGCGGGACTGGGCGGGAGCGGAGGATTCTCCCGGCTGGCCAAGACCGCTGAAGAGCAGGGCGTCCTGCTGCTCCTGCAAAATGACTTGCTTTACGTCAATCCCGTCTCGCACCCCTTTATCGCGATGGATTCCCTCAAAAGGATCACGGGGCGGACGACGGAAATCCCGCTGGGCGGCCCCGTGTACAGCACAATGCGCTATCTGTCGCCGTTCGCCTCGCTCGGGCGTTCCGAAAAAGCCGCGGCGCGGCTTGAGAAATCAGGGGCTTACGGGGTCAGCCTGACGGGGACGACCTCCTTCCTGACGGCGTTCAAGGACGGCCATTATTACGACCGGGCGGATTGCGCCGCTTTGTATCGGGCGTTGACAGAGCGTTTCGCGCGGTCGTTCCCGCTTGCGCTGGACAGAGCGTTTGCCAATCAATGGCAGTTTGCGTCGTTTTTGGTCAACATGCCGACCGGCGGTTCGAGCTATGTGTACACGTCGCAGGAGATTCCGTTCCTGTCCATCGCGCTGTCGGGGCAGATTCCCGTCTATGCGGAGTACACCAACTTCCAGGCCAATCAGCGGAAGTTTTTCTTGCAGCTGGTGGAGAGCGGGATGCGTCCCTCGTTCCTGATCACGGCGCAAAACCCGTCGCTGCTGCAAAATACCAACCGAAGCGATATTTATTCCT
>WRLJ01000131.1 GCA_009777685.1 Oscillospiraceae bacterium
CCCGCATTTTCCGCCCTCCCGGCGGACGCACACAGTGCGTCCCTACAGGAAAACGGGGGATCCGAAGATGTCTGTCATGTTAGGGCCGTTCCCTGTGGAGACAGCAAAGAAAGTGCAAGGGTATGGCCGGGACGTGCGAACAAGACAAAAAGGGAGAAACCCCGAAGTCGAGGCCAGGACAGCCCGGACAAGACCCTTACGGTAAACAGTAGTGCCTTGCACAAAGCAAAACCCCCGTATGACCCGCGAGAGGGGCTGGGGGACTGCCAAGTTCCCCAGTGGGGGGCTCCGGGGGAGACCTCCCCCGGAAATGCCTGAAGACTACCCAAACCAACAGCCGCACGGGCAAACGGTGAAAACCCGTTCCCCGAAGTTTGCGGATAACCCTGCGGGACGCCGAGGTCTGCGTCCCCTACGGTGGGTGCGGCGGGGCACCCCACGGCGCGCCGAGGTCGTCGCGCCCTACGCAGGGCGGGCGCAAACCCCTGTAGGGGACGCGGCCCTCCGCGTCCCGCCGGATTTCTGAGCATTTCCCGTTTTCCCAAGAGTTTGCAGATAACCCTCGGCGCGCCGAGGTCGTCGCGCCCTACAATCCGCGGACGGCAATTCATTTGCGTCTGGTGCGCTTGACATGCTATAATAAAATTCATTATACCGGAAAGGGGAAACAGACCATGCGTAAACTGGAAATCTTTCTGGACCACACCTGCCCGTATTGCCTGAAAGGATACGAGACCCTGAAGGAGCTGCTGCCGCGGCATCCGGACATCGAGGCCGTCTGGCGGCCCTGCGAGGCGCATCCGAGGCCGGAGCGGCATGGTATGCACAGCGATCTCTGCATACAGGGGATGTTCTTCGCCCTTGAGCAGGGCGCGGATGTGTGGGACTACCACGACCGTATGTTCAGCGCCGCGCAAACGGAGCGGGTGAACATAGAGGACCCGGAGACGCTGGCGGCCCGTGTCCGCGGGCTGCTGGATCCGGACGCCTTCCTCGGCGCGCTCCGGAGCGGCCGGTACGAAAAAGCTGTGACCGACGGCAATGACTATGCCTACGAGCAGTCGGAGGTATGGTATCTGCCGGCGTTCCGGATGAACGGGCGGAAGCTGGACGCCGCCGGGGGCGTCGGGGTCAGCAGAGAGCAGCTTGCGGATTTTTTGAAGGGGTAGTACAGTGTAAAATCTAACGGTTTACGCCGGTTGCGGGGGCGGCCGTCCCGGTCGCCCGCGGACGCCATATATGGCGTCCCTACATAGACGTCATGTTTTAGATGTTACGTTGTAGTAAGATCATGATACCGGAACAGGAGGAGACATTCTATGTCTGATATACAAAAATACACACAGCTCGCGCTGGATCACGGAGCGGAGCACGCGGTCCGGGTGACGCCGGAGGATATCGTGTTCGACGGGAGAACGCTGCTCAAGTGTATGTTCGGCTGCTCCAGCTGGGGCAGAGGCCCCACCTGCCCGTCGCGCGAGGGGTTCCTCAAACCGTGGGAGTTTGAGCCGCTGCTGCGGAAATACAAGCACGTTCTGATCCTTCACGCGCAAGATAAGAAGGCCGCGCAGGCCGCGGCGTTCGCGGTGGAGCGGGCGGCGTTTCTGGACGGCGATGTGCTGGCGTTTTCCATGTCGGACTGCGCGCTGTGCGCCGAATGCGCCGGAAGAAGCGGCGAAAAATGCCGGAATGTGCGCCAGGCCCGCCCGTCCTTTCACAGCGTCGGCATTGATACCTTCGCGACGGCGCGAAAGCTCGGCCTGCCGCTGTTCGTGCTGCAAGACGAAAGCGAGACCGACCGGCAGAACTGGTACGCCGCGGTCTGGCTGAACTGAGCGAGCCTCGGCTCCGGTCACGGGTCGCTTTTCGTAAACGCCGCGCCGTTCCCGAACGCCCAGGCCCCGCCGCCCGCGCCCAGCTCGAAGTGCAGCTTGGCAATGCCCAGATCAAGGGCGGCGCCCGCGGCGTTGATGTCCTCCGCCGAGGCGGTCACGGCCCCGTCCCTGTACGCAAACGTCACCGGCTGGCGGTTGACGGCGGACGGCGCTTTTTGCGCGGCGTTCATGCCGGACAGGAACCATTCGGGCACAGGCCCGTCCGCTGTGTACATCTGTTCAGCCGTTTTGGATGTGCGGTGGGTGAGCCTGTGAAGCAGCCTTTCCCGGACGCTTAATTTCGGCGGCGTCTTCCCGACGGTAATGGCGCAGGCGATGCTTTCGCCGTCCTCCGTCTCGACGGGACAGAGCTTGCGGTCAAACGTGCCGCCGACCCAGCATGTGCCCAGCCCCAGCGCCGTCGCGTGGAGGATCAGCCACTGGCCGTAATATCCCAGCTTCTCCAGCCGGAGCCTGTCGGAATCGTCCCCGATCAGCGCGATATAATTCCGCACGCCGAAAAACATGCCGTAGCTTCTGCGCAACCCGTTGAACGCCTTCCCGTTGTCCAAAACGAGCCGCATTTTCAGGTTTTCTTTCTCGCCCAGTCCGGCGATGAAGGTTTCCAAAACCTCCGCGGCGGACGGCGGCAATCTCTCCGGCACATATTTACGGCGGGAGCGGCGGTCCTCAATTGCCCTTAGCAAATCAGCCATGACGAAATCCTCCTTTGATGTGTCCGGTCCTTTCCGTGACCGCGGGCGCCCTGCCGCATCCCCGCCCGTTGCCCGTTGTGTTCCTATCCCGCGTCATGCCATGCGCCGCGGGCGCTATTGTATCATGTAACCCCAACACCGTCAATGAAATTCTTCCCGCAGCTATACCACCATAGGTACTATATGAGCGCAAAAATCTTTGCTATACTGTTTTGTGTGCCGCGGGAAACGGGAACGCCGGAGCGGCGTGACAAAAAATTGATACGCGGCATCAGGAGGTCAAAGCCATGAAAAACACAAGCAACGCACACAAGCCGGAGAAGAAGAATCAAAAACGCGCGGGAACGGGCATTCCGCGTATCCTTTTGCTGCTCCTGGCGGTAGCCGCGCTCGCCGTGAATCTGGCGGCTTGCGCCCAAACCCCCGAACCGCCCGGGCCGCTGGTTCTGTACACCTCCATGAAGGACTCGCTGATTGCGGCGTTGGCGGAGGATTTCCAGGACAAGCACCCCCATATCGCGCTCGAGACCCGCATTGACGGCGCGGGGAGCCTGATGGCGCGCATCGAGGCCGAGCGCGGGGAGGGGCAAATCCTCGCCGACCTTCTCTGGACAAGCGAGATACCGGATTTCTACTGGATGAAGGACGAGGGTCTGCTGCTGCCGTACAGCCCCGCCGGCGCGGACCAGGCGTTCAATCCGCTGGAGAATACCGGCGGCTGCTTCTTTCCCGCCCGTTTGGGCACGATGGGCATCGCGTATAACACGGACCGGATTCAAACGCCTCCGGCCTCCTGGCATGACCTTGCGGGGCCGGATTATACGGACGGCTTTGCCATCGCCAACCCCGAAACCTCGGGAACGGCCCTGATGGCCGTAATTCTGCTCACAGAGGCCTTCGGCGAACCGTTCTTCCATGACCTGAGGGCAAACGGCGGGATTACGGGCGGGGGCTCAACCCAGGTGGTGGACGCCGTGGCCGCGGGCGATCTCGCCGCCTGTCTGGCGGTGGATTACATCACCTTTGATAAGGCGAAAGCCGGCGCGCCGATCGCCCTTGCCTATCCGCCGGAAATGATCGTCATCCCCAGCCCCGCGGCGATTTTCAAGGACAGCCCCAACACCGCCGCCGCGAAACAATTCGCGGATTATCTCCTCACGCCGGACGCCCAGCAAATCATCGCGAATACCGGCACCCTCCCCGTGCTGGACGGGATATCCGTGCCGGCTGAATACAACATCCCCCCAAGCGCCGGGGCGATGGCGCGCGCCATTGAGGTAAACGACGCGGATATACTGAACGGGAAGGACGCGATCGTGGGCGCGTTTCTTGACATTATGCGCGGGTGATCTTCCGGCGGCCCGGACCGGAACGCGGCAAACCCCCGCCGGCGATTCGTTTGCCGGCGGGGGTTTCTTCCGTCCCGCCGGTCCGCCCGCGCGGCGGACGCGGCAAAAAAACCATGGAAATATGACACAGGCTGTGCTACAATGGGAGGGCGGGCTTGAGCGAGGAAGTATGGGACTGAAGGAGGGAGCCCCCCGATGATTCGTGAGATTCCGATGGAAAACGTGCGGCTCAATGATTCGTTTCTCAGCCCGTATTACCGGCTGGTTTGCGACGCCGTGCTTCCCTATCAGTGGGACGCGCTGAACGACCTTGTGGAGGGAGCGGACAAGAGCCGCTGCCTGGAAAACATCCGCGTCGCCGCGGGACTGTCCGAAGGGGAGTTCCACGGCTTTCTGTTTCAGGACAGCGACGCCGCCAAGTGGCTGGAGGCCGTGGCGTACTGCCTGCAAAACGGCGGCGCGAAGGAATGGGAGGCCCGCGCCGACGAGGTCATCGGGCTGATCGCCAAGGCGCAGCGGCCCGACGGTTATTTCAACACCTATTTTCAGCTCACAGCCCCGGAGCGGCGGCTGACCAACCTGCACGAGGCCCACGAGCTGTATTGCCTCGGCCACTTCATCGAGGCCGCCGCCGCATACGAGAAGGCGACGGGCAAGCGGGAGCTGCTGGAGATCGTCCGGCGGTACGCGGACTTGATTGACAGCCTGTTCGGGCACGGCGAGGGCAAGCGCAGGGGCTGCCCGGGGCATCAGGAGATTGAGCTGGCTCTGGTCAAGCTGTATGAGGCGACCAGGGAACGGAAATACCTCGACCTCGCCAAGTTTTTCCTTGATGTTCGCGGCACGGAGCCGAACACCTTCGCCGAAGAATACAAGGCGCGGGACGGCTTTTCGGAATGGTCGAAACGCAAGGAGCCTATGCCAGCCGATTACAGCTACAATCAGGCGCATAAGCCTGTCCGCGAGCAGACGGAGGCGGTCGGCCACGCCGTTCGCGCCGTGTATATGTATACGGGCATGGCGGAAGTGGGGCGTCTCACACAGGACGAAAGCCTAGTGAACGCCTGCTGCGTGTTGTTTGAGGATATTTGCCGCCAACTGTACATAACCGGGGGTATCGGCTCGACAAACCACGGTGAGGCGTTTACCTTCGCGTATGACCTGCCCAATGAAATCAACTATTCCGAGACCTGCGCGTCCATCGGGCTGATGTATTTCGCGCACAGCCTGTTGAAAACCGAAGCCCGCGCCGTTTACGCAGATGTGATGGAGCGGGCGCTGTACAACACCGTCTTGGCCGGGCTTGGGACGGACGGGGAAAGCTATCTCTACGTCAACCCGATGGAGGTATGGCCGGAGGCAAGCGAGAAAAACCCGGCCCGTGCCCATGTAAAAGCGCGGCGGCAGAAATGGCATCACTGCGCCT
>WRLJ01000132.1 GCA_009777685.1 Oscillospiraceae bacterium
GGCCTCTCTGGGTAAAGCGGGTGTGGAAAATCAGGAAATACCGTCCGCTCTCCGCGTCGTAATAGGCGCTGTTGTGTCCGGGCGAGAGGTATCCGGTCGTCCGTCCCGGCTCTCCCTCCTCATGGCGGAACTGATATCCTCCCATCAGCTTTACGCCGTAAGGCTCGATCGCGTTGTCGTCGAAGAAGGAATTGACCGCTCCCCGGCAGCTGAGCATATCCTGCCCCAGCGCGTCCTCGTAGGGACCGTCGGGGTTTTTCGAGCGGCAGACGCGGATGTTGTACCCGTCTCCGCTGCCCAGCCCGCCGAACGAGAGGAAGAGATAGTAGTATTCGGATTCCGGGCTGTACAGGATGTACGCCCCTTCGATCCGGCTGTGGTTGCCGCCGAGCAGTTTTTTCCCGTATCCGAAGTTCTCCTGCCCCGGATAGGGCAGTCCGGTCTCAGGGTCCATCCGCAGGATGAAAATACCGCCGGAATAGGAGCCGTACACCATCCAGAAAAGGCCGTCATTGTCAAAGAAAACATGCGGGTCGATCGCGTTGGGATGGACCGTCGCGTCATACCGCCCGCCCTCGGGCGGGAAGGAGCCGCTTTGGATAAACATGCCCCGGTCGCTGTACGGCCCCTCCGGGGCGTCCGCGACCGCCAGCCCGATCGCGCCCAGCGGGGCGTTGCCCACGCAGACGCAATAGTACATGAAGTATTGGCCGTTGGGCATGGCGTGGATGTCGCCGGCCCAAAAGGTGTCGGTCCTCGCGTATTCCAGGGCGGCCGCAAACTCCGCCGCCGGATCGTCCACCAGCGCGTTGCCCTTCTGCGGCCCGGTTGAGATCTGCGTCCAGCGGATAAAGTCCTGCGTTTTCGCTGACGCGAGATGCGAGCCGATCACATAAAACCAGTCGCCCGAGCGGAACACCGACGGGTCATGTACGCTCGCGTTGGCAAAGACGGGCGGCTCCGGGTCGTCAAAGACAAACCCCGCGCCGGGCGCCGTGAGCGGCAGGGGGTCCGGTTCCGCGGGCGGCGTATTGGCCGGATCGCCGGAGTGAAGCGGGCCGTCCGTCGGAGCGGGCGGCTCATCCGTCACAGGCGGAAGCGCCGTGGAGCAGGACGACAGCAGAAGCAGCAGGGACAGCAGGCAAACAACCCTTTTCATAAACAAGCCCTCCTGCGGCAAACACGGAAAACGTGTGCCGCGATGGTAAAAAATAGCGTGGTGAAATGGCCGTGGCGGGACCGCGCCGCGCGCGGATGGACTGCCTGGAAACGCGAAGGGAAGCATTTGTTCAAAATAATGCTTGACAAACATCTAAAACAATTATATGCTGTCTAAAAAAAGAAGTGAAGGCGGCTTGTCGGATGAGAGAAATTAACAACGCGGAGGAAACCCTGACCTTTTGCCGGGCGATCAGCTCCCCGGCCCGGCTGTTCATCGTGCGCTACCTGATGCAGAACCGTTCGGCCAACCTAAACGAGCTGGCCGAGGCTCTCGGCGTCACCAACGGCGCGGTGACGGCACACATCAAGGCCCTTCAGGCGGCCAAGATCATTGATACCGTCAATACGTCGGGCAGGCGCGGCATACAGAAAAACTGCCGCCTGCGCGAGCACCGGTTTTTGATCAATCTGCACAATGAGTACGGCGCGGATTCTATGTACCAGACAGAGATTCCCGTTGGAAGCTACAGCCGCCACGAGGCGTACCCGACCTGCGGGCTCGCGTCCGTCAACGCCGTCATCGGAGAGGTGGACGATAAGCGGTATTTTGACGACCCGAAACGCGCCAAAGCGGGAATCGTCTGGCTCTCAAACGGGTTTTTGGAATACCGCGTTCCCAATTACCTCAAGGAGGGCGCGAGGGCCAAGGAAATCCAGCTGTCGTTTGAAATCGCCAGCGAGGCTCCGGGCGTCTGCGAGGACTGGCCGAGCGACATCTATTTCTATCTCAACGACGTCCCCCTCGGGTTTTGGACAAGCCCGGGCGACTTCGGGGCGGAGCGCGGCCTGTATACCCCCGACTGGTGGTTCCCCAACTGGAACCAATACGGCCTGCTGAAGCTGCTCACCATCAACGGCGAGGGAACATATATCGACGGCCTCAAGGTGTCGGACGAGAGACTGCTCAAGCTGAACATCGACCACGAATCGCCCATCGTGTTCCGCATCGAGGCTCCCGCGGACGCGGAAAACAAGGGCGGCCTGACCCTGTTCGGCAAGGGCTTCGGAAATTACAATCAGGATATCCATGTGCGGGTCATCTTTGAGGCCCCGGGCGCGTAAATACAGTCCATAAGGAACACAACGGGGGCGGAATGACCGCCCCCGTTTATTGACGCCGTTTTTTCGTTACGCTTTGGATTTGCGGAGGGTCGCCGCAGCGGCCAGAGCGGCGGCGGCCAGCAGCGCGAGCGCGAGGTAAATGAACGTGGTGGCGCCGGTTTTGGGATTGGCCGGAGTCGACGGAGTGCCGCTTTCGCCCCCGTCCGCGTTCATCACGGCTGTGATCTGCGCGGCGGAGAGGGTGGTGCCGTTGTAGATATACAGCTCGTCAATCATCCCCTGGAAGGGAGGATCCCAAAGGTTTACGCCCAGGTAGAAATCGCCGCCCTCGACAAAGATGCTGTTCAGCTGGTCACGCTCGGTCGGGCCGGCGAGAACCTCCCGGCCGTTGAGATACAGCTGAATGTTGTTGAAATCGCCGGCGGGCTCGGAAGTGAACGCGATATGCACCCACTCGCCCAGCGGCAGCGAGCTGTCGGCAAACAGGTCATTCCAGTGCCCGTCGCCCGAATCCGACCAAACGCCGAACTTGTTGTCCCAGGACAGGGGCAGGAAGGATACCCAGCGGATGGGGTCGCCCGGCGCCAGACCGAACAGGATCGGCGTGTGGTTGGTCATCATGTCGACCTTGACCCACATGGCGACGGAGTAGCTTCTGCCCGTGATGAGGTCTTTGCCGAGGCTGATGCCGGAAAAGCCGTTCAACACGGCGGCGTTGCCGACCTTGCCTTCCGCGAAGGTAATGTTGCCGCTGCCCACTTTGTCGGAGCGGTCACCGGTAGACTGTACGCCCGTCAAATCCTCCAGGGGGAAATACTTCGCTCCGGCGGGAGCCGCCGCCAGCGAGGGGACCGCGAACGCCGCGATCAGGATGACACACAGGGACAGCGCGATGAACCGTTTTTTCATTGTGGATGCTCCTTTCATTTCCTTTAGGAATCCGTAAAATGATTTAGGGACATTGCTATGATTGAAGTATATCTGCCGCGCCGTCCTTTGTCAAGTGTTTTTATTCAAAAAGATGAAAAATATTTGATGGCTGGATGAAGCTGTGTATAGAGAGACAAAAACACGGGATGATTAGACTTCCTCAGAAACCCCCGTTTTCCTGTGGTACACTGTAACATGTAACGGTTTACGCCGGTTGTCGGGGCGACCGTCCCGGTCGCCCGCGGACGCCATATATGGCGTCCCTACATAGATGTCATGTTTTAGATTGTACATTGTACTACAGGAAAACGGGGGTTCCGAGGAAGTCTATTCAAGGCCTCCGGCGGCGTCAGCCGTGTATGTGGATAGGAGGCTCCCTACCGCAGCTTCCAGGCGACGTCGGCGAAGAACAGCTCTTTTTTCAAGGCCTCAATGGTCGTGCCTTTGTGGATGCGGACAAACTCGATGCCCGTCATCTCGGCCCAGTCCTCCATCATTTCGGCGGTCGCGTCGTAGCTCAGCACCGTATGGTGCGCCCCGCCCGCGAGGAGCCAGGCGTGCGCGGCGGTCAGCAAATCAGGCTCCGCCCTCCACATTACGCGCGCGACCGGCAGGTTCGGCATCTCATAGACCGGCTTTACGCACTCGACGTCCTGCGCAATCAGGCGCAGGCGGCCGCCCATGTCGATCAGGGACACGACGACGGCTTTCCCGGCCTTGCCCTCGAAGACCAGGCGCGCGGGCGGCTCACGGCCCCCGATGCACAGCGGATGCACCTGGATTTCGGGTTTGCCCGCCGCCAGCGTCGGACAGACCTCCAGCATGTGGGCGCCGAGGCTCAGCTCGCGGCCCGGCTCCAGATCATAGGTATAATCCTCCATAAACGACGTGCCGCCGCCCATTCCCTCCGTCATGGCCTTCATGACGCGGGTCATGGCCGCGACCTTCCAGTCGCCCTCGCCGCCGTAGCCGTAGCCCTGCTCCATCAGCCGCTGGCTGGCCAGTCCCGGAAGCTGCCGCATCCCGTGCAGGTCCTCAAAGGTATTCGTGTAAGCGCCCGCGCCCTCGCGGCCGAGGATTTTTTGGATCGCCAGCTCCACCCGCGCCTGATAGCGCACGGCGCCGGCGTCGTCCGTGCTGAAGGTGTATTGCCGCCCGTATTCCTCCACCAGCGCGTCGATCTCCGTCTCGGCGACGGCGTCCGCCTCGCGGACCAGGTCGCCGACCGGCCATGTGTTGACCTGCCAGCCCAGCTGGATCTGCGCGCCCACCTTGTCGCCCTCGGTGACGGCGACCTGCCGCATATTGTCGCCGAAGCGCACGACCTTCAGGTCCCGGCTGACCCTGCAGCCGGCCGCCGACCGCATCCAGCTCCCGATTTTTTCGCGGACGGCCTTGTCCCGCCAATACCCGGCGACAATCTTGCGGGGCGCGCGCAGGCGCGCGCCGATGAACCCATGCTCGCGGTCGCCGTGGGCGGACTGGTTGAGGTTCATAAAATCCATGTCGATGTCCCGGTCGGGGATGTTGCGGTTATACTGCGTGTGCAGATGCAGATACGGCTTTTGCAGCTCCGTGAGGCCGTTGATCCACATCTTGGACGGGGAAAACGTGTGGCACCACACAATCAGGCCGGCGCACCCGTCGTCGTAATTGGCCTCTCTGACGGTCTTTAGGGCCTCTCCGGGCGTCGTGACGACGTTCTGGCAGACAATCCCGAACGGGATCGCCCCGTCGGACTCCAGCTCCGCGGCCATTTCCGCGGCGCGGGCCGCGACGGTGTCCAGCACCTCCGGGCCGTAAAGATGCTGGGAGCCGACCACAAACCAAAATACAGGGCGTTTCATTCCGATGACCATCCTTTCCCATCTGGATATCAATGCTTCGAGTATGTCTTAATGATTATAATCATAGCTAAAATGAATGGGACTGTCAAGATCTCCGTCGTCATTTTCTTTTTCCGCCGGTCACGGGAACCGCGTTTTCGTTATTGCGGGTCAAGCCCGCAATCCCCCCAGATTCGCGATCCCCCGGGAGATTGCGGGTCAAGCCCGCAATGACGGTTGTAGGGGCGCGCATTGCGCGTCCGCCGTTTGCCCGGCGCGCAAAACGGGAAACCACGGCGCGATGTGTAATGGG
>WRLJ01000133.1 GCA_009777685.1 Oscillospiraceae bacterium
GCTGGAGGGCGCGAAGGTCCTGGCCTGCGTCGAGATCATGCCGCGCTCGGGCGGCTTGACCCGCAATCTCGTCCAATGCCTGCACGACTACGATATCCCCCTGTACCTCTCGCACACCGTCACGGAAATCCGCGGCAGACAGCGCGTGGAGCAGGCGGTCGTCAGCAGGGTGGACGAAGACCGCCGCGCGATTCCGGGCACGGAGATCGTCTTCGACTGCGACACCGTGCTGTTCTCGGTCGGACTGATCCCCGAAAACGAGCTGGCGCGGGCGGCGGGCATCGAAATCGACGGCGGCACGGGCGGCCCTGTCGTCAGCGGCGGCACGGAAACCTCCATTCCGGGGATATTTGCCTGCGGCAACGCGGTGCGCGTTCATGACATCGTCGACTCCGTGACGGCGGAGGGCGAGCGGGCCGGAGCCGCCGCCGCCCGCTACGCGCGGGGCAATCCCTCCGGGCCGCTTCCGTCCGGGCGCGCCGATGGGCCGGACAGCGCGGGCCACAAGGGCGGGAGCCTCCCGGCGGGAGACGGCGGGCCGGAAACGAGTCTGGTCTGCGTCGTCTGTCCCAAAGGCTGTCTCCTCAAGGCGCTCAAGGAAGACGGGGATATCCGCGTGACCGGTCAGAGCTGCGGGCGCGGCGAAGCCTACGCGAGGGACGAGCTGACCCGTCCCGCCCGCGTCCTGACCTCCACCGTGAAAATTACCGGCGCGCCGCTCCGCCGCTGTCCGGTCAAAACCCGGTCCGCCATCCCGAAACGGCTCATTTTCGACGCGATGCGTTTGCTGGACGCCGTGGAGCTGACCTCCCCCGTCGAGGAGGGAACCGTCGTCGCCGGGGATATCGGCGGCACGGGGATTCCGTGGGTCACGACACGGGATATGTGAAGGAGTGACGCTCATGCAACGGTATATCCTCTCCCTCGACCAGGGAACCACCAGCTCGCGCGCGGTCTTGTTCGACGCCGGGCAGAGCATCGCCGGCATCGCGCAGAAGGAATATCCGCAAATCTACCCGCGCGAGGGCTGGGTCGAGCATGACCCGATGGAGATATACGCCTCCCAGACCGCGGTGATGGCGGAGGTCCTCGGGCAGAGCGGCGTCCGGGCGGAGGAGATCGCCGCCATCGGCATCGCCAACCAGCGCGAGACCACGCTCGTCTGGGAACGGGACACGGGGCGGCCCGTGTACAACGCCATCGTCTGGCAATGCCGCCGGACCGCCGGCATCATCGACCGGCTGGCGGCGGAGGGTCTGACCGCTCACATCCGCCAGACCACCGGCTTGATTCCCGACGCGTACTTTTCCGGCTCCAAAATCGCGTGGATTCTGGACCATACGGACGGCGCGCGGGACCGGGCGCGGCGCGGCGAGCTTTTGTTCGGCACGGCGGACACCTGGCTGCTCTGGAAGCTGACCGGCGGCAGGGTACACGCCACCGACTACACCAACGCCTCGCGCACGATGATTTTCGATATCCACAAGCTGGATTGGGACGGCACGCTGCTGGAGGCGCTGGATATCCCCCGCGCGATGCTGCCCGAGGTCAAGGCCTCCAGCGGGATATACGGCTATACGGACGTGAACGGCGTGCAAATCCCCATCGCGGGGGTCGCGGGCGACCAGCAGGCGGCCCTGTTCGGGCAATGCTGCTTTGACAAGGGGGAGGCCAAAAACACCTACGGCACGGGATGCTTTCTGCTGATGAACACCGGCGGAACGGCCTGCCGCAGTCAAAACGGCCTTCTGACCACCCTCGCGGCGGGAACCGGGGCAACGCCGCCATACGCGCTGGAGGGCAGCGTGTTCATCGGCGGCGCGGTCATCCAGTGGCTGCGCGACAATATACGCTTTTTTTCCGAAAGCCGGGACGCGGAGTTCCACGCCGCCCAGGTGGAGGACACGGGCGGGGTATACCTGGTTCCCGCCTTTACGGGGCTGGGCGCGCCGCACTGGGATATGTACGCGCGCGGCTGTATCGTGGGCCTCACGCGCGGCACACGGCGCGAACACATCATCCGCGCGGCGGAGGAGTCCATCGCCTACCAGTGCCATGACCTGATTCAGGCGATGGAGCGCGACATCGGCCATCCCATCACCGAGATCAAGGCCGACGGCGGCGCGTCCCGCGACGGCCTGCTGATGCAGTTCCAGGCCGACATCGCCGGAAAGGCCGTGCGCCGCCCCGTGATCCGCGAAACGACCGCGCTGGGCGCGGCGTATCTGGCCGGGCTGGCCGTCGGCGTGTGGGGCGGCACGGAGGAGATCAAACGGCTCTGGCATTGCGAGGCGACCTTCACGCCGCGGATGGAGGAAAGCAAACGCGAGGCCCTGCTCAGCGGCTGGCGCAAGGCGGTCGGCCGCAGTCTAGACTGGGAGGAGAAAACATGAAAAGGAACCCGCTCAAACGGACGGCCGCGCTCCTGCTGCTGGCCGTACTCATCACGGGGCTTGTCCCCGCGGCGATGTCTTCCCCCGCGCCCGGCACAGAGATTTCCATCCTCTTTACGCACGACATGCACGCGCATTTCGATCCGGAGCGTTACCTGGCGGAGGACGGCTCCATCGCCGAGCGCGGCGGCTTTGCGCGCCTGAAAACCGCGATAGACAGGGTCAGGGAGCGCTACCCCGATTCGTTCCTGCTGGACGCGGGCGATTTTTCGATGGGCACGCTCTACCAGACCATTTTTCTGGAGGAAGCGCCGGACCTGCGTCTGATGGGACGGCTGGGCTACGACGCGGCCACGCTGGGCAACCATGAATTCGACTACCGCACGCAAGGACTGACCGACATGCTGGATGCCGCGCTGGCCAGCGGCGAGCGTCTGCCCGCCCTCGTCAGCGCCAACATCGACTGGGACCGGACGCTGGCCGACGAAGCCCTCGCCGGACCGGCGCGGGCGCTGAAAGCGGCGATGGAGCGTTACGGCGTTTCCGACTATATCCTCATTGAGAAGGGCGGCGTCAAGGCGGCGGTGTTCGGCTTGCTGGGCAAACAGGCCGACGCCTACGCGCCGGAGAGCGGCCTGTACTTCAAGGACCCGATCGAGACGGCCAAGGCGGTCGTCGCGCAGATCAAGGCCGATACGGACGCCGACCTCATCCTCTGCGTCTCGCACGGCAGACTCAGCTCAAACCCCGCCAACTCCGAGGACGAGCGGCTGGCCGCCGCCGTGCCGGACATCGACGTCATCGTCAGCGGCCACTCGCATACCTATCTGCGCCAGCCCATCACCGTCGGCCATACGCTGGTCGTCGCCGGGGGCGAGCATACCTATGAGCTGGGCCATCTCAGAATCGTCCGGGACGGGGACCGCTGCCGGGTCTCGGGGTATGAGCTGATCCCCATTGACCAAAGCCTGCCGATGGACGGCGAAATCGAGGAAGCCGTCATGGAATTCCGTGAGCTGGTGGACCGGTACTACCTGTCCCGCTTCGGCTACCACTTTGACCAGGAGCTGGCCTATACCGGCTTCGGCTTCACGCCCATCGAGCGCTTTAGCAGCGTGCAGGGCGAGGACACGCTGGGCAATCTGATCGCCGACTCCTACATCGCCGCGGTGAAGAACGCCGAGGGCGGCGGCTACCGGACCGTGGACGCGGCGGTTGTGCCGAGCGGCGTCGTGCGCGGCTCGTTTACGGAGGGCGTCATCACCGTGGCGGAGGCGTTTGCCGTCAGCAGTCTGGGCATCGGGCCGGACAGAATCCCCGGCTATCCGCTGGTCAGCATGTACCTGACCGGAAAAGAGCTGAAGACCGTGGCGGAGATCGACATTTCCGTCTCCACGCTGATGGGCGCGGCGCGGCTGTATATCTCCGGCCTGACCTATACTTACAATCCCAACCGCCTGCTGCTCAACCGGGTCACGGAGACGCGGCTGACGGACCGGGACGGGAACACCTCGGAGATCGACGACAACGCGCTCTACCGCGTCATCGGCGGATTGTACTCCTGCCAGATGATGGGCGAGGTGGAGTCGCAGTCCTTCGGTCTGCTGAGTGTCACGCCCAAGGACGCAAACGGCGACCCGATCACGGATTTTGAACAGCACATCGTCTATGACGGCGGCGCGGAGCTGAAGGAATGGGTGGCGCTGGCGCAGTATCTGGAGTCCTTTGAGCCGGTCGGCGGCCTGCCGCGGATTCCCGAGTATTATAACCGGCTCCAGGGGCGCAAGGTGGAGGAAACCGGCCGTTCGCTCGCCGCGCTGCTGAAAAAGCCGAACAAGATTTTCTTTCTCCTGCTCGGCGTGATTGTATTGGTATTGGCCCTCTTCATCGTCCCGACATGCCTGATCATCCGCAAAATCCGCCGCAAAAAGAGGGTGCGGGCCGCGGCTTAATCGCCGTGGCCCGCCGCGCGCACCTTGTTTCTTTCGCTCTCCTTGGTCTGACGCAGCGCCTCTTCGGCGTCTTCAATCATGCTGTCATACGAATTGTCCGGCAACGGCAGGTCCGTATCGACCCCGATGCTGACCGTCATTTTCGTCCCCGTTCCGTCCACGCGGGGAATCTCCATCGCCTCGACACCGGCGCGGATCCGCTCCGCGATCTCCAGAGCGCAGGCTCTGTCCGTGTCCGGCAGCAGCGCGACAAATTCATCGCCGCCCCAGCGCGCGGCAAAATCGCCGGGGCGGACGAGCCATGCCTCCAGCGCTTTCGCGACGGCCCGCAGCGCGGCGTCGCCCTGCGGATACCCGTAGGCGTCGTTGTAGCTTTTGAAATGGTCCAGATCAATCACCAGAAGGCTGACCGGCTTTTGCAGCCGCATCGCCCGGCCCCATTCCGACCGCATCCGGATGGTGCAGCTGCGCCTGTTGGGCAGTTCCGTCAAGGGGTCCAGCGTCTTGATCTGGTTGCGGATTTTCAGCTTGACGACCTCGGGAGAAAACGGCTTGGCGATGTAATCCGCCGCCCCCAGGATCAATCCCTTTTCCTCGTCGGCGGCTTTTCTAAGCCCCGTGATAAAAATAACGGGGATGTTCCGCGTGATGTCCGATTCCTTCAGCGCGGCGATGACGGCGTATCCGTCCATATCCGGCATGACGATGTCCAGCAGAATCACGTCGGGCAAATGCTTCTCCGCCGCGTTGACCGCGTCTTTCCCGTGCTTGACTGCGTACACGGTGTATTCGGGGCTCAGGATATGCGTGAGCGCCATAATGTTCGAGCCTGCGTCATCCACGATGAGGACGCGGTTCTTTTTGGGCTCATCCATGATTTTCCCTCCATTTCGGTTTGGGGCGGTCCGCGGGTCTCCACATTTTCCATATCATTAAAATTGTACACATTTATTTCTATAATTTCAAGAGCCGCAGACA
>WRLJ01000134.1 GCA_009777685.1 Oscillospiraceae bacterium
TGGCGGCCGTGCGGCTGACCGTTTCCAGCAGGTTTCCGCGCTCCATGACCTTCCGCAGCATGGCCTTTTCCTCGCGCAGGTCGCGCGTGTAGCCCAGCACGATGTCGTTGTCCCTGTGCCGGACGCGGGCCAGGGTAATCTCGCAGGGCAGCGGCTCTCCGTTGAGCTTCTGGTGCAGCCACTCAAAGCGGCAATAGCCGGTCTCAAAGGCTTCCTTGACCAGCCTGACGGCCTTCTCGGAGGACGGCTCGCCATCCGGCTGGCGCTCCGGAGAAAGGTCATGGAACCGGTCAATGTACTCCTGCTTGCTGGACAGCTCAAACAGCTGAACCGACTTTTCATTGGTGAAGGTGTTGGTGTAATCCCGGCTCCAGAAATTCGCGCAAAGAGGCATGGAGTCCAGCATGATCTGCGTGCGCTCATCCTCCTCGCGCATTTCCTCCATCAGCGCCAGCTGTACGCTCTGGGCCTCGAAGGCCCTGTCCAGCCGGGTCTTGGCCGCGTCAATGCGGATTAAAATGAGGATCAGCGTCAGCATCAGGACCGTGCCCAGCGCGCAGAGATACAGCATCAGGACCGTCAGCCTCTGGTAATACTCGCTCTTGGGGGTCATAACGCCCAGATACCATCCGTTGTCAAGCTCCAGACAGAACAGAACCGTGGTCTCGCCCTGATAGTTGGTCATCTCAAACTCGGCAATGTTCCATCCCTGCTCCAGCGCGGCCAACAGCTCCGCGACATCGTGGCCGATTTCGCGCATCGGCCTGCCGATAAACTCCGTCACAGGATGGGCGATGACATCAAAGCGCTCGTCGATCAGCACCCCGTAGCCGTTTTCGGTCAGGCTCGTATCCGCGACAAAGCGCGTGATATTGTCAAGCGGCACGTTCAGGGCGACCGCGCCCATCGGGCTTCCGGCGTCGTCGAAAAGACGGCAGGAGTAGGACACCTGATACAGGCCGGAGCGTGTGCTCCGGTACGGCGGCGTCACGGCAATCCTGCCCTCCGCCTCGACCGCCGTTATATACCACGGGCGGTCTGTCGGCGAAAAGTCCTCCGGCGGGAACCATCCCGAGGCGGGGAGGTATGTATTCCCGAGCGCCTCGAAATAACCGTGGATGCCGTCAAAATGGAAGCCCTTTACTTTCGCGGTCAGCTCGGCGGAAATCTCGTCGATATACAGCCGCACATCGTTGGCGGAGCCGCCCTCCCTGATGATGTCGCGTATGTCCTTGGCGACGGAGATCATCAGCGCTTCCGGCTCCAAAAGCTCGGCGGTTATCCTGATCTCCGTTTGGAGCAGGATGTCCTCCGCCTCGCCGATCAGGTCTTCCCGCATCATATTGCTCACATACAGGCCGCATGTGCCGACCAGCAGCACAAAGGCCAGCGTCACAAACAGCAGCTGCAGATACAGCGGGCGCGGCATCCGCACTCTGAAACGGCCGCCCGGGCCGGCGGCCGGGGTCATTGACATAGGCTCACCTCCGCAAACAAGGAGTCAACGTCAAGAAAAACATCGGTGATGTTCGGGTCAAAGTGTTTTCCGCGGCTTTCCCGGATGATCTCCACGGATTTTTCGTGCGTAAACGCCTGCTTATAGGGCCGGTCCGACACCAGCGCGTCGTACACGTCGACGATCGCCATGATGCGCCCCTGCAAGGGGATCTCCTCCCCCTTCAGCCCCCGCGGGTACCCTGTCCCGTCCCAGCGCTCGTGGTGATACACCGCAAATAACCGGGCAAAATGCAAAAACTCCTCGTCGCCGGTCTGGTCGATCATCCTTTCGATGATCCGCCCGCCTTCGGCGGCGTGGGTTTTCATGATTTCAAATTCCTCCGCGGTGAGCTTGCCCGGCTTGTTCAAAATCAAGTCGGAGATGGCCACCTTGCCTATGTCGTGCAGGCGCGCCGACGAAACCGCCATTTCCAGATTCCAGCCGCTGATTTCGCCGGCATATACCCCGCCCCTGAGCATCGCGTTGAGCAAAATCCGGATATACGCCGTGGTGCGTTCTATATGCCCGCCCGTCTCCTTGTCCCGGCTTTCCACCATATCGGACAAAACCGACACCATGCCGCCCTGCAATCGCTGCAATCTGGCCGTTCTCTCGCGGATCAGCCCCTCGATATCCAAATGGGTCTGGATGCGGTTGAGCAGGACCGGCGCGGAAAACGGCTTGATCACAAAATCCACCGCGCCCATCTCAAAGCCGAGGGCCTCTATGGAATCGTCGCTCCAGCCGGTGACGAATACCACGGGGATGTCCGCGTGCCGGCCGGCGGATTTCAGCTTCTTCAGCGCCTCAAAGCCGTCCATTTCGGGCATTTCGATATCCAGCAGAATCAAATCCGGCGTAACGTTCTCCAGCAGCGTAAACATGGCCGCGGCGGACGGCAGGGTAAACACATTGTACCGCCCGGAAAGCGTTTCCTCCGCGTACACCAGATTCACATCGTTGTCGTCCACGACAAAGAGGGTTTTCACGTCATCATCACGTCTTTCCCGTCTCATGGTTGGGAGAACACACCGCGTGCGGCGAAAAAGTACGCGTTACGATTGATTATAGCAGGATTACATAACCCTGTCAACCGGCGGAAAGCCGCTCCGCCAGCCCCGCCCGGACCGCCTCCGGGCCGATCTCGCGCCCCGCCCTCCGGGCCGCGTGCAGGACCGCCCCCGCCACCGGCGGAACCTCCAGCAGCAGGAAGTCCGCGGCCCGCCCGGTGATCTCCCGGACGCGCCGCTCCACCATCCGCGGCAGGATTCTCACCGTTTGCCGCACAAACACCGAGCCGGCCAGGGTCACAGACAGCGTCTCATCCGCGGGGAAGTCCAACTCCCCCGCGAGGTGCGCGATCGCGCCCGCGAAATGCTCCGCCGAGCGCGCCAGAATGTCCAGCGCGGCCGCGTCGCCCGCGTCCGCCGCCGCGAATACGAGACGGTTGATTTTGTCCCACACGCCGTCCGGCATTCCGCCGGTCAGCGTTTCGATGTAATCCTCGCGGCGCGTGACGCCGAGCGCGGCAAACAGGCTCTCCCGCAGCGCGGTGCGCGGCCCGTTCTTGTACAGCTCCCGGTACACCGCCGCGACCGTCTGCGCCGCGTACCATCCGCCGCCGCCGCGGTCGTCGGTGATGCCGCCCAGGCCGCCGACCTGCACCGCCGTTCCGGCGCGGTCGATGGCCGCGATCGTGGTGCCCGTTCCGTTGATGGCGCAAATGCCAACACCGCCCGGACAGCCCGCCATCACGCCGAGAAACGCGTCGTTGCAGAGGGTGAAATCCGCCAGCCCGGCCTCCCGTAACATCGCGGAAATGCTCCTATGCTGCGCGGCGGTGTCCACGCCCGCAAGGCCCAGCACGGCATACGCGATATCCCCCGTCTCCGCGCCCGCGCGGTCCAGCACGGTTCGGAGGGATTCCCGCAGGCGCGTCTCCAGCTCCTGAAACCCGCCCTCCATGACCTCATGGTTCAGCGGGCCGCAGGCGAACGCGGCGGCGCAGACGCCGTCCAGGCCGAACAGCGCCAGATGACTCTTCGTGCCGCCGCCGTCGACGCCCAGCACCAGCTGTTTCACGAGAAAAAGCCCGGCAGGAAGGCTCGGTTCGCTTCCAGCATTTCATTCAGCATCGGCACGGCCTTCTCCGCGTCGCCGATCAGCGGGTGCGCCATCAGCGCGGCCAGCGCGGCGTCGCGGTCGCCCTCCATCGCGGCGCGGACGGTGAGCTTTTCATACGCCTTGACCGCCCGCATCAGTCCGGCCACATACCCGTTGTATACGCTCACCGGGCAGGGAGTGACGCCGGCGGCGCCCAGCTCGCATTTCACCTCGACCACGTCGTCGTCGTCCATAAACGGGACCGCGCCATTGTTTTTCGCCGCCACCACATGGAATTCGCGCCTGTCGTTGGCCAGGGAGTCCGCCGCCGCCAGCGCCGCCGCCGAGTACAGCGCCCCGCCGCGCAGGGCAAGCTCCGGCGGCTTTTGGCTCAGGGTCTCGTCGGCAAACTGCGCCAGCAGCTGGTCCTCCAGCTCAAGGCAGACCTCGCCCCGCGTCTTGGCGGCCTCCAGGCATTTCTTCACCTGCCGGTCACGGGCATAAAAATAGCTGACGTAGGACGAGGGTATGTAGGGAACCGCGCGCAGCAGCGCGGGGTCGTAGTCGACGCCGGGCACGTTCTGCATCGTCGCCCCGGCCCTGCCGGACAGCTCAACGGCCAGATTCTCCGTCCCGCCGCGCTTGACGACGGAGGTAATCCAGCTCAAATGGTTCAGCCCGAGGTATTCGTAATCGAAATCGCTTGTCCCGATGGCGTTTTCGACCTCTTTCAGCATATTGACCGGGCAGTTGCACAGCCCGAGCATATTGATTCGGGTGTGATTCAACACCGCTTCAGCGACGATGCCGGAGGGATTGGAGAAATTGATCAGCCACGCGCCGCTCCGCGACAGGCGCTCCATGCGCTGCGCAAGGTCCACAATGACGGGGACGGTCCGCAGGGCCTTCATAAAGCCGCCCGCGCCGGTCGTTTCCTGCCCCAGAAGCCCGTATTTCAGCGGGATTTTCTCATCCCGGACGCGCGCCGCCATCCGGCCCACGCGCACCTGCGCGAACACAAACGACGCGCCCTCCAGCGCGCGGTCCATATCCGCCGTCAGCGTCACCTCGCCGCGAAAGCCGCCCGCGGCCAGCTGGCGCTTGGCCAGCCCTCCGACGGTTTCCAGCCGCTTCTCGTCAATGTCCATCAGCGCGAAGCTGTCAAACGGCAGGCTTTCGCGCCGCGCGGCGAACCCCTCAACCAGCTCGGGCGTATAGGTGCTGCCCGCACCGATCACGACCGCCTTCAAGTTCGGCATATACGCTCCTCCTTCTGAACGGATGCTACCGTTATTGTATCACGGCGCGGACAGGAGAACAACCCCCCCATAGCGGCGGAACAGGGTAAACGCATGAAATACCGTCGGGGGTTAAAATTCCTATACACACGGCGCGCCGAGGGCGTCGCGCCCTACGCAGGGCGGGGCGGAAACCCCGTTTTCGTCATTGCGGGCTTGACCCGCAATCTCCCGGGGGAGGCAAATCGCCAATCCGGAGGAGATTGCGGGGCAAGCCCGCAATGACGGTCGTACGGGCTTTCTTCAAACCGTCAAACCAACCAAATGAGGGCGGCGGAAAGTAAAACGACAGCAAAGAAGAGGGCGTCAGACTTATCATAGCGAGTGGCAAAGCGACGTTTGTTTTTCAGTTTCTGAAACAGATTTTCCACCAAATGGCGCTCTTTGTATTCAGCTTCGT
>WRLJ01000135.1 GCA_009777685.1 Oscillospiraceae bacterium
GATGCGCTCCGGTACGGCCGTAAATCCGCACCGGCCCGCCAGAAAGGCCCCGGCGGCGGCTTCGGCGGCGGCGTTGAAGGCGGCCCCGGCGTTCCCGCCGCGCGCGGCGGCCTCATAGGCGAGCGGCAGACAGGGAAAGGCGGCCGTGTCGGGCGGCTCAAAGGTCAGTGTCCCCAAGGAAAACAAATCCATACTCCGGCCCGGACACGGCGCGCGGCGCGGATACAGCAGCGCGTACTGGATGGGCAGGCGCATGTCCGGCGCGCCCAGCTGGGCGAGATACGCGCCGTCCTCGTACTCCACCAGCGAATGCACGACGCTCTGCGGGTGGATCACCACGCGGATGCGCTCGGGCGGGATTCCGAACAGCCAGTGCGCCTCAAACAGCTCCAGCCCCTTGTTCAGCAGCAGCGCGGAGTCGCAGGTGACTTTGGGGCCCATGTCCCAGTTCGGGTGGCGCAGGGCCATTTCCGGCGTCACGGTGTTCAGACGCTCGCGGTCCCAGCCCCGGAACGGCCCGCCGGAGGCGGTCAGGTGGAGCCGCTTCACGCCCTGCCGGCCCGCCTGCAAGCACTGGAAGATCGCCGAATGCTCCGAGTCCACGGGCAAAATCGGGACGCCCGCCGCGCGGGCGGCCTCCGTCAGGATTGCGCCGCCGCAGACCAGCGCCTCCTTGTTGGCCAGCAAAAGCGTCTTGCCGGCGCGGACCGCCGCGAGGGCCGGCTCCAGACCCGCGATGCCGACCATCGCGTCCAGGACCGCGTCCGCCTCCGGCGCCGCCGCCGTCTCCAGCAGGCCGCCGCGTCCGGACAGGACCCGGATATCCGTGTCCGCGAGGGCGGTTTTCAGCCCCCGCGCCGCGTCCTCGTCCTCCAGACAGACCACGGAGGGCCGATAGCGCCGCGCCTGCGCCTCTAAGACGTCCGCGGAGCGCCGCGCCGCCAGAGCGCACGGACGCAGCCCGTGCGTCTCCATGACCTCAAGGGCCTGGGTACCGATGCTGCCCGTGCTGCCCAGCACGGTGACAAGGCTTCCGGGGTCTATGGCGGTTCACCCTTTACGCTCGTTTTTGTTTCAGCCGATCTGGATCGCCGGCATCAGCGTGACCAGAATCTCCACCACCGGCGCGACAAACAGCAGAGAGTCGAAGCGGTCCAGTATCCCCCCGTGTCCGGGGAAGATGCGCCCAAAATCCTTGATATCCAGCGAGCGCTTGGCCGCCGACATCGCAAGGTCGCCGAACTGCGAGACGATGCCGCCGGCGGCCCCGTACAGGGCCAGCCGCGCGTAGTCCACCGACGCGCCGAACAGAGAGATCACCGCGCCGTAGCCCACCGCCGCGGCGACGCAGAACAGATAGCCGCCGAGCGCGCCCTCCCAGGTCTTGTGGGGGCTGATGAGCGGGGCCAGCTTGTGCCTGCCCAGCAGCTTGCCGGTAAAAAGCGCGAACAGGTCGCTGATGATGGTGATCAGGAACGGAAGCAGGGCCACATACAGACGGTCGGGGCGGAACACCAGCCGCGCCACCGACGAATACATCGCCGGAATCGCGCTGACGGCAAAAAACACCCCGGCCAGCCCGAAAAAGGTAAAGCCCCTGCTGTCGATCAAAACCTCGGCGAAGAGGATCAGCAGGAAGAGGAAAAGCGCGGCTGTCACAGTATACAATCCCGCGCGGATATATATGAGCGCGTAAAACACGGCGACAAAGCCGCACGCCATGATCATCACGCGCATCTTGACGGGATGCGGCCAGCGGCGCAGCAGCTCGTAAACCGCGATGGCGGACATCAAGCCCAGCCCCGAAACGACCGCCCAGGGCGGCGCCCACAGCAGCAGAAACAGCAGCGGCACCAGCGCCAGTCCCGTCAGCGTGCGGATCAGCATGGTTTTATCACCCCATTGATGGATAACCGCGCGCGCGGCTTCTACAGGCCGCCGAAGCGGCGGTTCCGGGTCTGGTACTCCCACAGGATGCGCGTCAGCTCCCCGGTCGTGAAATCGGGCCAGAGGGTGGGCGTGAAGAACAGCTCCGCGTAGGCCAGCTCCCAGAGCAGGAAGTTGGACAGGCGCATCTCGCCGCTGGGCCGGATGCACAGCTCCGGGTCGGGGACGCCCGCCATGTCCAGCCGGGAGGCCAGACTCTCCGCCGTGACGGGCACAGCGTCCTCCTGCAAGGCGCGGGCCGCGCGGACGATCTCGTCGCGCCCGCCGTAGTTGACGCACACGCTGATCAGCACGCCCTCAAAGGTTTCGCTCAGGGCCTCGGCCTGGCGGATACGGGCGGCGATGTCGTCCGGCAGCGCGGAAATATCACCCGGAAAGCGCATCCGCACGCGGTCACGCTCCATCTTTTCCAGCGACTCGTCCAGATACTTGCGCAGCAGGCCGAAGATAGCGTCGAGCTCTTCGGGGGGCCGCGACCAGTTTTCCGTGGAGAAGGCGTAGACCGTCAGGTACTCCAGGCCGATGTCCTTGCAGAACGTGGCGATCCTGCGGAAATTTTCGCTGCCCGCCGCGTGCCCCGCCACGCGCGGAAGACCCCGGGCCCGCGCCCAGCGCCCGTTGCCGTCCATAATGATGGCGATATGGCGCGGCAGAACGGGCGGCAAGCCCTCCGGCACACGCTTGTTTCGGGATAGAAATTTCCTCATTCGCCGCGTTCCCCCTTTCCGTCCGGCAAACGCGGAGCGCCGGCGGCCGTTAGACTTCCATGAGCTCCTTTTCTTTTTTGCCCGTCAGCTCGTCGATCTCCTTGATGGCCTTATCGGTCAGCGTTTGCAGGTCCTTTTCGGCGTTTTTCAGGTCGTCCTCGGTCAGTTCGCCGCGCTTTTTCTGCGTCTTGGCGTCCTCGATGCAGTCGCGGCGGATGTTACGGATGGCGACCTTGGCCTCCTCGGCATAGCGGTGTACCTGCTTGCTCAGGTCCTTGCGGCGCTCCTCGGTGAGCTGGGGGAAGGCGAGGCGGATGAACTTGCCGTCGTTGGTCGGATTGATGCCCAGGTCCGAGGCCTGGATGGCCTTCTCGACGGGCTTTAAGGCATTGGCGTCCCACGGGGAGATGACCAGCGTGCGCGGATCGGGCGTCGAGATTGAGGCGATCTGTCCGATCGGGGTCTGGGAACCGTAGTAATCCACGAAGATACGGTCCAGAACGGCGGCGTTGGCGCGTCCGGCGCGGATGGTGGCGAAATTGTGACCCAGCGACTCCAGGGTCTTTTTGCTTTTCGCGGCGAATACGGGATAGTCGGCGGTCATAGAGGGCAGCTCCTTTCATAAATGGATTGCGGTTTGTCCGGCTTCCGGCGGCGCGCGGGCGGTTCTCAGGTTTTTACAATGGTTCCGACCTTTTCGCCCATCACGGCGCGGTAAATATTCTCGGGGTCCTTCAGCGCAAACAGCAGAACGGTGATGTTGTTGTCCATGGACAGGCTGGCCGCCGTGGCGTCCATGGCCGACAGGTTTTGCTGGAGAAAGGCGTTCGGGCTGAGAAAATCGTACTTCTTGGCGTCGGGATTCTTGCGCGGGTCGTCGTCGTACACGCCGTCGACATTTTTGGCCAGCAGAACAATGTCCGCGCCGATCTCCATGCCGCGCAGGACCGAGGCCGTGTCCGTCGAAAAGAACGGCATCCCCAGCCCGCACCCGAAGATGACCGCGCGGCCCTTCTCCAGATGCCGGATGGCGCGCAGGCGCACATACGGCTCGGCGATGGCGCGCATCTCAATGGCGCTCTGCACGCGCACGTCGACGCCCAGGTCCTCCAGGACGTCCGCCAGCGCCAGACAGTTGATCATGGTCGCCAGCATCCCCATGTGGTCGGCGCGGCTGCGCTCCATCAGCGCCTCGCCGTCGCGCGCGCCGCGCCATATATTGCCCGCGCCCACGACGATCCCGACCTGAACGCCGGCGTCCATACAGCGCTTCACCACCTTGGAAATGGTGAGGATGACCGGAAAATCCAGCACCCTGTCCTCGCCCGACAGGGCCTCTCCGCTGATTTTGATCAGCACTCGTTTGTAGACGGGTTTGTCCATGAAACAACCTCCTTATGGGAATCAGGAAAATAACATGTCGAGCAGCGTGTGCCCTTCTCCGATATACACCCCGGCCTCGCAGGAAAGCTCGTCGTAGGCCGAGCCGCCGCCCGAGTCCTTCCGGCTGTCATACAGCAGGAACGGGACCGGCTCCCCGTTGTGCCCGCGCGTTTCCGTCAGCGTCTTGTGGTCGCTCAGCACCAGCAGGCGGTAGTCCTCTCCCAGCCCGTCCAGCCCCGCCTTCAGCCGCGCCAGACAGCGCGCGTCGAAGCGGCGGATGGCCTCCAGCTTGCCGGGCAGATCGCCCATGTGCGTGCATTCGTCCGGGGCCTCCACATGCAGCAGCGCCAGATCGTAGTCCCCGGACAGGCCCCGCGCGGCGGCGTCGGCCTTGCCCTCGTAGTTGGTGTCCAGCTCGGCCGTCGCGCCGGGAACCAGGACGCGGTCCAGGCCCAGCAGCGCGCCGATGCCCCATACCAGCGGGACCGCGCTGACCGCAAAGCCGGACTTGCCGCGCGTTTCCCGCAGCGAGGGCAGCGTTACGGCGGTCCCCTGCGCCCAGAACCAAAGCCCGTTGGCCGGGAGGCGTCCCTCCGCGCGGCGCGCGGCGTTGAGGGGGTGGAGGTCCAGAAACTCATGCGCCAGACGCATCAGCTCCCGCAGTCCCTCCGCGGGCTCCGTGCCGGACGGTTCGGGCAGCAGCGGCCCGATCGCCTCGCCCAGATGGTCGTGCGGCGGCATCGTGACCAGCTCCCGCGCGTCCGCGCCGTGCTGGACGGCGATGTGGCGGAAGGAGGGGGCGGGGGTGATCATCTCCACGCCGTGCCGCGCGGCACAGGCGGAAAACGCGGGGTCGGCCAGCAGGCCGCCCATCAGGCGCAGGGCGGTCTCGCCGTCCACCGCGCCGCCGCTGTGCGAGAGGATGCGCTTGTGCGCGTAGTCCGGCCCGTCGTCCAGCGCGACCATGTTGCAGCGGTAGGCCGTGTCGCCCCGCCGCAGAGATACCCCGGCCCCGGCGGCCTCCAGCGGCGCGCGGCCCGTGTAATACAGGCGTGGGTCGCACCCGCAGATGCTCAGGATGGCCGTATCGCTGCCGGCGGGCAGGCCCTCGGGGATCGTGCGGACGGTTCCGACGGTCCCGCGCGCGGCCAGCGCGTCCATGACGGGCGTTTCGGCGGCTTGCAGCGGCGTCCGGCCGCCCAGCTGGGGCTGCGGATGGTCGGCCATGCCGTCCCC
>WRLJ01000136.1 GCA_009777685.1 Oscillospiraceae bacterium
AACCATACCCGTAATCATCCATCCATCGGCAACCACGGGCGGCAGATTGCCGCCCCTACGGGGTTTCATGCCCTGTAGGGACGCACTGTGTGCGTCCGCCGTTTCCCATAACGTCCGCGGGTGACCGGGACGGTCGCCCCTGCAATCGGCGTAAACCTTTAGATTGTACATCGTTGCAGGGACGCACATTGTCCGCCCGCCCCGCCATGCCGTGAAATACCCCTAACACTTCCCGTCCAACTGTGCTATAATGGTCAAAACAAGCAAAGGAGGGGCGCGGATATGCCTGCATACCTGGACCCGGCGCGCCCGCTGGGGGAGCGTGTGTCCGACCTGATCGCGCGCATGACCGCCGAGGAGAAGACCGGCCTGCTCCCCACGCGCCAGCGGGCCGTCCCGCGGCTGGGCGTTCCCGCGTACAGCATCGGCGGAGAAGGGGCGCACGGCGTGCTGGTCCGCCGGGGCTGGGAACAGACTCCCGGCGGCGTTTCGACCGTGTTCCCGCAGCCCGTCGGGCTGTCCTGCACATGGGACGCGGACCTGCTGGAGCGCGTCGGCGCCGTAATCGGCGACGAGGCGCGGGTGTGGTACGAAAAGGACGGCCGCTCGCGCTGGCTGACGCTGTGGTTTCCCACCATCGACATGGAGCGCGACCCGCGCTGGGGCCGCACCGAGGAAGCCTACGGCGAGGACCCGTTTCTGGCCGGCAAGCTGGCCGCCGCGCTGATCCGGGGCGGGCAGGGCGGCCACCCGTTCTATGTCAAGATGGCCTGCGCCCCGAAGCATTTTTACGGCAACAACACCGAGGAGGGCCGCCTGTCCGTCTCGGTGAGCCTCGGCGAGCGCGTCAAGCGCGAGTATTATCTGCGCGTGTTCCAATACGCCTTCACCGAGGGCGGGGCGCTGTCGCTGATGACGGCCTATAACGAAATCAACGGCGTGCCGTGCATCCTCAACCCCGAGGTCAGCGCCATTGTCAAGGGAGAGTGGGGCTGCGAGGGCTTTGTCGTCTGCGACGGCGACGACTTCCGGCAGAACGTCACCCACCACCGCTGCTGCGAGACCCTCGCGCAGTCCCTGGCCCTGTCGCTGAAGGCGGGCGTGGACTGCATCACCGACCGCGACCCCCAGCTGGTCGTCGACGCGGCGGCGGAGGCGCTGGCGCTGGGCCTGATCACCGAGGCCGACGTCGACCGCGCGCTGACGAATATCCTCAAGGTGCGCTTCCGGCTGGGGCAGTTCGACCCCGACGAGCTGTGCCCCTATACCGCCATTCCGCCGGAGCGGCTGTGCTGCGCGGAGCATTCCGCCATCGCGCTGGAGGCCGCGCGGAAAAGCGTCGTGCTGCTGCAAAACGACGGCATTCTGCCCCTGGACCCCGAAACCTGCGGAAGGGTGCTGGTGCTGGGCGATTTGGCCGGGACCAACATGGCCGACTGGTACTCGGGCCGCCCGCCGCGGGCCGTCGCGCCGCTGGAGGCGATCCGGGCGCTTCTGCCGGAGGACCGCGTGGAGTATGTCTCCGCGCATGACCTGTGCGCGATTTACCACGAGGGCGAGGGCGGCTGGCTGCGCGCGGACACGGAGGGGAACGTGACCTGCGGCGGCCAGGCGGAGCGGAGCGTCTTTGAGGAAATCGACTGGGGCTTCGGCTCCGTCGCGTACCGGAACGTGAAGACCGGAAAATACCTGTGCGTTCGGCCCGACTGCACGCTGGGCTGTACGTCGGACCGGGTCTGGGGCTGGTTTACGATGGAGCTGTTCTTCCGCGAGGAGGAGACGGGGCGCTTTCTCCCGCACGCCCAAACCTTCAACGACCGTTTCGACGACGCGCAGAAGGCGGCCGTCGACGGCACGGTGAGCCGCCTGCGGCGCGAGCTTCTGACCGACGGCCTGTCCCTGGCCGCCGGCGCGGCGGCCCGCTGTGACACGGTGATCGCCGTGCTGGGCAACCATCCGCTGGTCAACGGGCGCGAGGGCTTCGACCGCCCCGATATCGCGTTCCCGGCGCGCTGGACGCGCCTGCTGGAGCGGCTGGGCGCGGTCAACCCGAATCTGGTGCTGGCGCTGGTCGCCGGGTATCCCTACGCCTTTGCCGGAGAGGCGGAGGGCCTGCGCGCGGCGGTCTACCTGTCCCACGGCGAGCAGTGGGCCGGGACGGCGCTGGCCGACGTCCTGTTCGGGCGGTACAACCCCGCCGGGCGGCTGTCGATGACGTGGTACCGGTCCCAGGATGACCTGCCCGATATCAACGACTATGACATCATCAACAGCCCGCGCACCTATCTGTACTTTGAGGGGCCTGTGCAGTACCCGTTCGGGCACGGCTTGAGCTATACGTCCTTTGACTACGCCTCCCTCGGCGTTGAACGGGACGGGGAGGGCGGCTATGCCGTCTCCTGCGCGGTGCGCAACGCCGGGCCGCGTGACGGGGAGGAGGTCGTTCAGCTGTATGTGACGCTGGGCGGCGTGCCCGTCAAAAGCCCGCGGCGGCGGCTGGCCGGCTTTGCGCGCGTGCCCCTGCGGGCGGGGGAGATCAAAACCGTCCGGTTCTCCGTGCCGCCGGAGGAGCTGGTGCTGTTCGACGAGGCGGCAAACGCCTTTTCCCTCCGGCCGGCATCCATCGTCTTCGCCGCCGGCGCGTCCAGCGCGGATATCAAATTAACGGAGGTTGTTACGGTATGAAATTCACAGACGGGTTTTGGCTGGCCAAGCCGGGCGTGACCGTTCACGGCTGCGCCGAAATACGGGACGCCGCCTTTGACGGGGAGAAGCTGACCGTCTATCTCAGCCCCTTCCCGGTCGTCCACCGGGGCCAGACGCTGGCCGGGCCGCTGCTGACGCTGGAAATCACCGCGCCCCGCCCGGATGTCCTCGGGGTCAAGCTGTACCACTACAAAAACGCCATGCCCAAGGAGCCGTCCTTTGAGCTGTTCCGCGAGCCTCAGCGCCTGGAACGGGAGGAAACGGACGGGGCGTATACGGTCCGCGCGGGCCGGATGTCGGCGGTGCTGGACAAGGGGCGGTTTTCGCTGTCGTTCTTCTATGACGGCCGCCTGCTCACCCGGTCGGATTTCAAGCAGGCCGCCTATCTGACGACGGGCGGCGGCCCGTATATCCGGGAACGGCTGGATTTGGCCGTGGACGAGTATATCTACGGCCTGGGCGAGCGGTTCACCCCGTTTGTGAAGAACGGGCAGAGCGTGGATATCTGGAACGAGGACGGCGGCACGGCCTCCGACATCGCCTATAAGAACATCCCGTTCTACGTCTCGTCCAAGGGGTACGGCGTCTTCGCCAACCATCCCGAGCGCGTCAGCTACGAGATCGCCTCCGAGGCGGCCTCGCGCGTTCAGTTTTCGGTGGCGGGCGAGGAGCTGGAGTATTTTGTCATCGGCGGGGGGAGCGTCAAGGCCGCCGTCGCTCACTACTGCGCGCTGACCGGCCGGCCGCCGCTGCCGCCGGCGTGGTCGTTCGGGCTGTGGCTGTCCACGTCGTTCACCACCGACTACGACGAGGGGACAGTCAATGGGTTCATCGACGGCATGGCGGAGCGCGGGATTCCGCTGTCGGTGTTCCACTACGACTGCTTTTGGATGAAGGAATACGAGTGGTGCAATTTCCGCTGGGACGAGGCGATGTTCCCCGATCCCCCGCCGATGCTGGAGCGTCTGCGCGGCAAGGGACTGCGCGTTTGCGTTTGGATCAACCCGTACATCGGGCAGAAATCCCCGCTGTTTGACGAGGCGGCGGAAAAGGGCTATCTGCTGCGCCGGACCGACGGAACGGTCTGGCAGTGGGACCTCTGGCAGCCGGGCATGGGCATCGTTGACTTCACCAGCCCCGCCGCCGCCGCGTGGTACGCCTCGAAGCTGGAGACGCTGATCGGCATGGGCGTGGACTGTTTCAAGACCGATTTCGGCGAGCGCATCCCCGCCGAGGGCGTGGCGTGGTTTGACGGCAGCGATCTGCGGCGGATGCACAATTACTATGCGTACCTGTACAACCGGACGGTGTTTAAGCTGCTGGAAAGCAAAAAAGGCCCCGGCGGGGCGGCGCTGTTCGCGCGCAGCGCAACGACGGGCAGCCAGCAGTTCCCCGTGCATTGGGGCGGCGACTGCGAGGCGACCTACGCGGCGATGGCGGAAACCCTGCGCGGCGGGCTGTCGCTGGCGATGGGCGGCTTTGCCTTCTGGAGCCACGACATCGGCGGCTTTGAGGCGACGGCGACCGCCGACGTGTACAAGCGCTGGGTGGCGTTCGGGCTGTTTTCCACGCACTCGCGCCTGCACGGCAGCTCCTCCTACCGCGTGCCCTGGCTGTTCGACGATGAGGCGGTCGATGTCCTGCGGCATTTCGCCAAGGTCAAGAACTCGCTGATGCCCTATCTGTTCGCCCAGGCCGTCAAGGCGGCGCGGACGGGCATTCCGGTGATGCGCCCGATGGTGATGGAATATCCGGACGACCCGCTCTGCCATACGCTGGACAAGCAGTACATGCTGGGCGACGGCCTGCTGGTCGCGCCGGTGTTCTTTGAGGACGGCCATTGCGACGTCTATCTGCCCGACGGCACGTTTACCGGCTTTTTCACCGGCGAGGCGGTGCGGGGCGGGCGGCTCCTGCGGGACCGGTACGATTACCTGTCGATGCCGGTGTTCGTGCCGGAGAACACCCTGCTGGCTATGGGCCGCGACGACCGCGCCGAGTACGACTATCACGAAAACGTCACCCTCCGCGCCTACCGGGTCACGGAGCAGACCGTTGAGCTGTACGACAAAACCGGCGCGTGGCGCGCCACGGTCACGGCCCGCGCCGAAAACGGGGAGGTCACATTCCAGGTGACTGGCGACGCGCCGGGCATCCGGTTTGAGGTGTACGGATAAACGCCGGTTCACCGTTTGCCCGTGCGGCTGTGGGTTTGGGGTGGTGTTCAGGCCCTAACATGACGGTTGTGTAGGGACACGGCGTGCCGTGTCCGCGCGTGTGCGGCGCGATGTGGTTTGCCCCGCCGCACACACCGTAGGGGACGCAGACCTCGGCGTCCCGCGGGTTATCCGCAAACTTCGGGGAAAGGGTTTTCACCGTTTGCCCGTCCGGCTGTGGGTTTGGGTGGTGTTCAGGCATTCCCGGGGGAGGTCTCCCCCGGACCCCCCACTGGGGGACTTGGCAGTCCCCCAGCCCCTCTCGCGGGTAATACGGGGGTTTTGCTTGTGCGAGACACGGCGTTTCACCGTAA
>WRLJ01000137.1 GCA_009777685.1 Oscillospiraceae bacterium
AGAGGGGTTTTCTCGAAAATTCCGGGTTCGTTCTTGCCCTCCTCCCAGAGGAGGGCGCCGCCCGCAGGGCGGCGGGAGGAGGATTTGGGGTTTCGCACAAACCATTCGTAGGTCGCGATGCCCACATCGCGCCCTACGGCGTGTGCCACCCCCCAACCCGTACCCCGCCCTAAAATCCTCCGTCACGCCTGACGGCGTGCCACCTCCTTTACGAAAGGAGGCTTGCGCGCCCCCCCAAAAAGGCTCCTTTCGTAAAGGAGCTGTCGGCGAAGCCGACTGAGGATTGACAAAGTTCCGTACAAACTGTAAGGGCGATTTCCAATCGCCTGCCGTGTTCCCCGGTCGCGCACAATGGGGAAACACGGCGCGCCGGGGTCGTCGCGCCCTACGGTGTGTGCGGCGTGTTTGCCCCAAGCCTTTCATTCTTCTCCTTGACACTTCCCTTGTAAATAAGGTATATTGCAGACAGTCCTCCCACCCTGACCGAAAGGCGGCTTGGACGCATGAGACGTGTATGGCCCGTTATCCTCGCCCTGCTCCTGCTGTCCGCCTGTTCGCCGGAGTGGGAGACGCCCCCGCTGATCGTCTATCCCAGCGGGGAGCCCGCCTACGGACCCTCAAGGGGTCCGGTGTCGCTGCCGGAAGGCCCGGCGGCCGGACACGGCTTCGGGCTGGCGTGGACGCCGGTCGCGCGGCTGGACCCGTTCACCGAACGCGACACGCTGAACATCCACCTGCCGGGCCTGCTGTACGAGGGGCTGTTCACCGTGGACAGCGCCTTTGAGCCGCGTCCGGCGCTGTGCGAGGTCATGGAGACGGAGGATAACCGCCGGTTTGTCCTGCGCCTGCGGGAGGGCGCGGTGTTTTCCGACGGCACTCCGCTGACGGCGGAGGACGTCGTCTGGTCGTTTAGCCAGGCGCGCGCCGCCGCCTCGCCGTACGCGCGGAGATTGAGCGTCGTCAGCTCGGTGCGGGCGCACACGGACGGCTCGGTATCCGTCGAGCTGCACGCCCCCCGGGCGCGCTTTGCCGCGCTGCTGGACTTTCCCATCGCCAAAAAGGACAGCGCCGGCGCGGCGCCCGCCGGCACGGGGCCATACATTCTGCGCCATGACGGCGAGGGCTATCCCGTGCTTTCACCCAACCCGCACCACAAGGACGCGGAGACGCTGACGCCGTCTCGGATCGGGCTGTCGGACGCGCGGGATCCGGCGGATTTAAGTTTTTATTTTCAGTACGGGCATATCTCCGCGATGGCCTATGATTTCAACGACCCGTCCCGCCCGGGCATCCATTCGGGCTATGAGCGCTATGACTACCCCGGCGCGACGCTGCAATACATCGGCGTCAGCGCGGATTCGGGGCCGCTGGCGCAACCGCTGGTGCGGCGCGTCCTGTCAATGGCCGTCGACCGCGAAACGCTTTGCCGGGAGCTGTTTGACGCCGAGGCGGCCCTGCTGCCCGCGCCGCCCTCCGGCGCGCTGTATGACGCGTCTCTGACCGGCGATTACGCCTACGCTCCCACGGCGGCCCTGCGGCTGCTGAGCGACGCGGGCTGCGCGGATACCGACGCGGACGGCGTATTGGAATGGCCCGACGAGCGGCGGATGCTGCCGCTCCGCTTTACGATGGCGGTCAACGCGGAAACTCCGGCCCGCGCCGGGGCCGCCCGCCGTCTGGCGGACACCCTGGCCGGCATCGGCATCGAGCTGACGGTCGCGGTCCTGCCGTGGGACGAGTACGCCGCCGCCGTGTCCGGAGGCGCGTACGATCTCTTCTGGGCGCAGGCGGCGCTGACGCCGGACTTTGACCCCGGCGTCTTTCTGGACCCCGGCGGCGCCTTAAACCCCGGCGCGGTCCCGGAGGAAACGGCCGCGGCTCTGGACTCCATGCGCTCGGCGCCAGATGCCGATGCCGAAGCGGCGGCGCGGCGGGAGCTGTACCGCCTGTGGCTGGAGCAGGGGCGTGTGATCGCGGTCTGTTTCAACCAAAAAAGCCTGCTGACCCGGCGCGGCTTGTTTGAAGCCCCGACCCCGGCGTCGGAAAACCTCTTTTTCGGGTTTGCCGATTGGGGATTGAGGCCATAATGTGTATTTTCAATACAATATAACAAACTGGAGAGAGTTATGCCGGAGCTTTTCAAAACCTGGTTCCTCCGCCCGTCACAGAACGGGCGCGTCCAGCTGTTCCGCTCGCTGTTTGTGGGCGCGGCGGCGTCGGTCACGGATATGGCCGTGCTGGCGGCGCTGTTTACCGGTCTGGGCCAAAACGCGCTGCTGTCGGCGGCGCTGGGCTTTATCGCGGGTCTGCTGGTCAACTTTGTTCTGACGCGCCTTTGGGTCTTCACCGGCTCGCGCCTGAGCGGGGCGGCGGAATTTATCGCGTTTTCGGTCATCAGCGTAATCGGTCTCGGGCTGACGATGCTGATCGTCTGGGTCTTTGAAACCCCCGTCGCGGCCGCGCGGCCGCTGGGCGCGTGGCTGAGCGCGGAGGGCTATGTGTTCGCGGGCAAGCTCGCGGCCATCGCGGCGGTGTTCGCGTGGAACTTCTTGATGCGGAAATATGTGGTGTACCGAAAATAGACGCGCGTTCGCCTGGGCCGCACACGCCGCAGGGCGCGACGCCCCCGGCGCGACGCCCCCGGCGCGCTGCAAAAACACCCCGCGAAAACCTTGCCCTGAGGCATTCTCAACTGCCGGTTGCCAAAATCCTCTGCCGGTGTTATAATATTCCGGACATATCCAGGAGGATTACCGGCAGGGATATCATGCCGGCGTCACTCATCGTGTTTGTGCGTCAGGGAGAAAAATTGATAGTTTTCCGGCGAGCCGTCAGCATAAAAGCCTTGACAGAGTGTACAATATATCGTACAATAGTAAGTACAACACGGGAAAGGATTTGATCTTGATGCTGGCTGTAAATTATTCCACGATCCGCAACCGCCTTAAAGATTACTGCGATAAGGTGACGGATCATTACGAAACGGTTATCGTCACTCGTAAAGACGAAAAAAATGTCGTTATCATAAGCCTTGACGAATATAACGCATTGGTGAAAGCGGCCAAAAACTCCGCTTATCTGGATATGCTCGACCGTTCCATGGAGCAAATCGCAAGGGGGGACGGGAAAATCCATGAGCTTATAGAGGTTGACGATGATTAAGGTGTGGTCTGATAAAGCGTGGGACGATTATCTTTCCTGGCAAACAGAAGATAAAAAGACATTGAAACGCATCAACGAACTGATCAAGGATATAGAGCGAAACGGGTTAAACAAGGGCATAGGCAAGCCCGAACCGCTGAAATACCGCAAGGCATGGAGCCGGCAGATAGACCGCGCAAACAGGCTTATCTATAATTTCGACGAGAAGAAAAACCTATTGATTTTTGCTTGTAAAGGGCATTATAATGATCAATAGTGCTGAATTTTAGCGAGGAGGACGCCGCCTTTGAAAAACACGGACAAGACGATGGACCAGATTACGGCCCTGTGCAAAAACCGGGGGTTTGTCTACCCCGGCTCGGAGATTTACGGGGGGTTGGCCAACGCCTGGGACTACGGGCCGCTGGGCGCGGAGTTCAAGAACAATCTCAAACGGGCCTGGTGGAAGAAGTTCGTGCAGGAAAGCCCGTATAACGCGGGGCTGGACAGCGCGATCCTGATGAACCCGAAAGTCTGGGAGGCCTCGGGGCATGTCGTCAATTTCAACGACCCGCTGATCGACTGCAAGGGCTGCAAAATGCGCTTCCGCGCCGACCAGCTCATGGAAAACTGGAACCGGGCGCGCGATATCGAGATGCGGACGGACGGCCTCTCCCATGACGAGATGACGGCGTATATCACGGAAAAAAACATCGCCTGCCCCTCCTGCGGGCGGCGGGAGTTCACCGGCATCCGCAAGTTCAATATGATGTTCAAGACCTTTCAGGGCGTCACCGAGGACTCGCAAAGCGAGATCTACCTGCGGCCCGAGACGGCGCAGGGCATCTTCGTGCAGTTTAGGAACCTCCAGCGCACCACGCGGCGCAAAATCCCGTTCGGCGTGTGCCAAATCGGAAAATCCTTCCGCAACGAAATCACGCCGGGCAACTTCACCTTCCGCACCCGCGAGTTTGAGCAGATGGAGCTGGAGTTTTTCTGCAAGCCCGGCACGGAGCTGGAGTGGTTCGGATATTGGAAAGCCTTCTGCCGCGACTGGCTGCTGGAGCTGGGGATGCGGGAGGAAAGCCTGCGCCTGCGCGACCACAGCGCGGAGGAGCTGAGCCACTACTCCAACGCCACGACGGACTTTGAGTTTTTGTTCCCCTTCGGCTGGGGCGAGCTGTGGGGCGTGGCCAGCCGCACGGACTTTGACCTGAAGGCCCATCAGGAGCATTCCGGCGAGAATATGGAGTATTTTGACCCGGAGACCAGCGAGAAGTATATCCCCTATGTCATCGAGCCGTCGCTGGGCGCGGACCGCGCGGCGCTGGCGTTTCTGATCGACGCCTATGACGTGGAGGCGGTGGACGCGGAGAAGAACGACACGCGCGCCGTCCTGCGGCTGCATCCGGCGCTGGCTCCGGTCAAGTGCGCGGTGCTGCCGCAATCCAAGAAGCTGGCCGAGCCCGCCTCGGAGGTGTACCGCGCGTTACAGAAGCGCTGGATGTGCGAGTACGACGAGTCCGGCTCCATCGGCAAGCGTTACCGCCGGCAGGACGAGATCGGCACGCCGTACTGCGTGACCTTTGACTTTGACTCGCTGGAGGACAAGCAAGTCACGGTCCGCGACCGCGACACCATGAAGCAGGACCGCGTGGCCATCGAGGGCCTGGCGGCGTATCTGGAGGAGCGGCTGGCGTATTGACCGCGGCTCCGCGGGACGATTCCTATCATCCAACCATCCCTCACAACACACATAAAGGAGGCACCCACCTTGCAAAACGCAACCGTATTTGCCGAGGAAATCCGGCTGGCGGCGCTGGAGACGTTCGCGGCGCTGGGCTTCGGGCACGTCGGCGGCGCGATGAGCGTCGTGGAAACGCTGGCGGTACTCTACGGCGGGGAGCTCAGGCACGACCCGCAAAACCCGGACTGGCCGGAGCGTGACCGCCTCGTGATGTCCAAGGGCCACGCCGGTCCCGCGCTGTACGCGACGCTGGCCCTGCGCGGCTATTTTCCGATGGACACGCTGAAAACCCTCAACAAGCCCGGAACCAGCCTGCCCTCTCACTGCGACC
>WRLJ01000138.1 GCA_009777685.1 Oscillospiraceae bacterium
TGTGCGCGAAATACCCCATCTATGAGTTTTAGCCGCCGTTCCGCTGACAGGGGAGGGCAGCCGCCCCTGCCCGAGCGCATCCGCCCCGCGTCTCTGGACGAGATCGTGGGGCAGACGCATTTAGTCGGGCCGGGAGGGCTGCTGCGCCGCGTCATCGAAAACGGGCATATCCCGAACATGATTTTCTACGGGCCGTCCGGCACGGGCAAAACGACGCTGGCCGGCATCATCGCCGCGCGGACCGACCGCACCCTGCACCGCCTGAACGCCACGCAGGCCGGAATCGGCGACATCAAGGCCATTTTCGAGGGGCTGGATACGCTGCTGTGCCCGAACGGCGCGCTGATTTATCTGGACGAGATTCAGTATTTCAACAAAAAGCAGCAGCAGTCGCTGCTGGAATTTATGGAAAACGGAAAGGTCACGCTGATCGCCGCCACAACGGAAAACCCGTATTTCTACGTCTACAACGCCATCCTCTCGCGCTCGACGGTGTTTGAGTTCCGCCCCGTCACGCCGGAGGAGGTCCTGCCGGCCGTCGAGCGGGCCATCCGTCTGTGCGGCGAGGAGCTGGGCATGGCGCTGACCGCTGAGGACGGCGTGGCGGAGCATATCGCCCATAGCTGCGGCGGCGACGCGCGCAAGGCCGTCGGCGCGGTGGAGATGCTGGCCAGCGCCCTCCCGCTGGGCGGGGAGCCGGTCCTGCGCATGGCCGACGCCCTGGAAGTCAGCCAGCGCAGCGCCATGCGCTATGACCGCGACGGCGACAGCCATTACGATATCCTCTCGGCCTACCAGAAGTCCATGCGCGGCTCGGACCCCGACGCGGCCCTGCACTATCTGGCGCGTTTGCTGGAGGCGGGAGACCTGCCCTCGGCGTGCCGCCGCCTGCTGGTCTGCGCGGCGGAGGATGTGGGCATGGCCTACCCGCAGATCGTGCCCATCGTCAAGTCCTGCATCGACTCCGCGCTGCAAATCGGGATGCCGGAGGGGTCGTTTCACCTGTCTGTGGCCGTGCTGATGGTCGCCACGGCTCCGAAATCGAATACGGCCTCCGGCGCGGTCGGGTCGGCGTGGGCCGACGTTCAGGCGGGCCTGGGGGGCGACGTCCCCTCCCACCTGCGCGACAGCCACTACGGCGGCGCGCAGAAGCTCGGCCGCGGGCAGGGCTATCAGTACGCGCACAGCTTCCCGAACCACTATGTGCCCCAGCAATATCTGCCCGACGCGCTGAAGGACAAGACATATTACACCCCGGGGGACAATAAGTTTGAGCAGGCGCTGAAACGGTACTGGGACGAGATCAAGGGCCGCTGACCGGACAGAACTTGAACGGCGGCCTGTGGGATATGCCGCCTGAAAACACATTGGCCGGAAGACGTAAATGGGGTAAAAAATACCCCTTGCATTTTATAATTTTCAAGCGTATACTGTGTTGGGTACAGACGTTAATGTTGAAAGGAGAGACCTGCCCGGATGATAAAGGCCATCGGTTCCCGCAAGCGCGCGGTACGCAAGCCCGACGGGAGCTATCAGACCTTTCTGAGCCTGATCGCCGATTTACTCGATGCCGAACCGGTACAGCGGCTGGACGCGTTTCCGCACCACGCCGACTCCAGCCGGCTCCAGCACAGCGTCAATGTCGCGTATTACAGCTTTCTGCTCTGCCGCCAGCTGGGGCTGGACTACCGCTCCGCCGCGCGGGGGGGATTGCTGCACGATTTGTTTTTCTATGACCTGGCAAACAAAAAGGACGGGCCGCAGCACACCTGGCTGCACCCGGAGATTGCCCTCCAAAACGCCGAGGAGGTCGCCGAGCTGTGCGACAGGGAGCGCGATATCATCCTCTGCCACATGTGGCCCCGCGCGCATCTGCCGCGCTACCTCGAATCCTTTGTCGTCAGCCTGATGGACAAGGTCGCCTTCTTCACCGAGGTTGGCCGCACGGTATTCGTAAACCACAAAAGCCCGCGGCGCTCCAATACGCCGGTGAGCGTAAGGATATAAGAACATAAACAAAACCACCGCCTGAACCGTCCGGTTCAGGCGGTGGTTTGCGGTTTGCAGTTATGAGGATATCCGGTACGGCCCGCTGATAAACGCGATCGTCGAGGCGGTGGTTCTGAAGCCGCGCGTGTAGCCGTCGAAGGTCACGACATAACGGTGATTGTACACGAGCGCGGCGCCGGACGCGAGCTCATCCCCGGTCGTCGTGTTGATCAGGCCGACGCTGCCCGTGCTGTGTACCGTCGCCGTTCCGGTCCGCAGGAAGAACTCCGCTCCGATGTCCATCGTCACCGTCCGGTTGGCGGGGATATCCACGCGCACAAACCCTGACGGGAGCGATCCGTCGGGCGCGGACGGAACGGTGGGCATTTTGCTCATCACCTCGTCGGCAATCGCCTGTATCTGCGCGGGTGTGAGCGTAACGGAGCCGCCGCCCCCTTCGCCGGCGGGGAGGTAGGAAAGCGCCTCCTCCAGCTGTTTTTTCGCGTCCTCCAGCCTGGCGGCCAATTGCCGTTCATACTCGTCCAGCTTGGTCTGCGCCATCTGGTCGATGCTGGCCTTCAGCTGCGGCTCCAGCCCCTGCAAATACGACACGCTCACCAGCGGGTCGTCCTTGCCGCCCAGCTCCGCCGCCAGCGCCAGCGCGCTGAATACGATCAGCGTCACCAGCAGAAACGCCATTGCGCCGATCACCGCTTTTTTCTGTGCCATTATGTAGTCCTCCCCGTATTGATTTGCCTATGTAGGGCGGGAGGCTTGTCCCGCCTTTGTTCAGCGTAAACCGAAGCTGACCTCCAGGGCATTGTCCACCCGCTGCATCAGCCGCGGGTCCAGAGTGCCCATGCGCTCCTTCAGCCGCTGCTTGTCGATCGTCCGGACCTGCTCCAGCAGGATCACGGAATCCCGGCTCAAGCCGTAGGTACGGGCGGACAGCTCGATATGCGTCGGCAGCCGCGCCTTGCCGGTCTGGGACGTGATGGCCGCCGCGATGACGGTGGGGCTGTGGCGGTTGCCCACGTTGTTCTGTACGATCAGTACCGGGCGGATCCCGCCCTGTTCACTGCCCACCACCGGGCTGAGATCGGCGTAGTAGATATCCCCGCGCCGCACGGTCGCTTCGTCGATATGGGGCTGGATGGCCGGCTGCGCGCCGAGCCGTATGATGCTGGCGTCCACGCGTGTTCACCTCTTTTTGCGGAATGGCCCTCGTTCGGGCTTGCCTTATCATTGTCCCACAAAAAAAGGTAAGTTATACGCGGAAGGGGGGATGGGAAACAGAAAACCGGCGGTCCGGGGTTATCCCTGAATCGTTCTCGGGATTCGCGCGTTGACCGCGCACAGCAGCTCGTAAGGAATCGTTCCGGCCTTTTCAGCCAGCTCATACAGAGGAAGCGCGCCGTCCCCGCTTTCGCCGAACAGAAGCGCGGGATCGCCGGCGGCGGCGCCGGGAACCTGCGTCACGTCGGCCATCATCAGGTCCATGCAGACCGTGCCCACGACGGGGCATCGCTTGCCGCGCAGAAGGATTTCCCCTTTGTTGGACAGGGCGCGGGGATACCCGTCGGCGTAGCCGCACTGCAATACCGCCACGCGCGTATCGCGTCCGGCGGTCCAGCGCCGGCCGTAGCTGACCGTTTCGCCCGCCCTGACGGTGCGCACCATCGCCACGGAGGTCCAAAGCGACATCACCGGACGCAAATCCAGTCCGCCGCCGGGGCCGGGCTCGTACCCGTACAGGGCCAGGCCCGTTCGGATCAGATCGCTTGGGTCCGCCTCCCTAAAGTGTATCATACCTCCGCTGTTTGCGCAATGGGTGAATTGAAAGATATGCCCCAAACGCGCCAGCTTTTCCCGCGCGGCCGTGAATCGCTCCAGCTGAACCCGCGTGAAGGCGTCCTCCGGCTCGTCCGATACCGCCAGATGCGTGTACAGCCCCTCCGCGATCAGTCCGGGCCGCCCCAGCCAGGCCGCCAGCTCGTCCGCGCCCGCGAAGCCCAGCCGCGACATGCCCGTATCCAGCTTGAAATGCGCTCTCGCGCGGAAGCCGCCGCGCTCCGCCGCGTCCGACAGCTCCGCCGCGTGTTCGGGTCCGGTGACGGTGAGCGTCACGTTCAGGGCGGCCATCTCCGCCGCGCGTTCCGGCGGCGTCCGGCCCAGAATCAAAACCGGCCGGGTCAGGCCCGCGCCGCGCAGAGCGGCGGCCTCGTCCGCCGTCCTCACGGCCAGCCAGTCGATGCCCATTTCCTCCAGCTTCGCCGAGACCGCGGCCGCACCGTGCCCGTAGGCGTCGGCCTTGACGACGGCCATCAGCCGCGCCCCGCGCGCGGCTTTCCGGAGTATACGGTAGTTGCGGGCCAGCGCCTGAAGGTCAATGGCCGCGATGATCCGCTCTTGCAAGCTCATTACTCCTCAATTGAACGTATCCAGCGTCAGCCGGGCCACCTGTACGCCGCCGGCGGCCACCTCGCAGATCAGCGGGGTATGGTCCGGCGCGTACCAGACGTCAATTTCCAGATTTCCCGTGGCATAGGTCAGCCGGTTCACCGTCTGACCGCGCAGCGGCTCCCGTGCCTCGGCGATGACGTATCCGCCGCTCCATTGCCGCCGGATTAGCGGAATCAGCTCCAGCGGGGAGAGGGCTGTGCCGGGCAGTTTGCCTGTCTCCAGCACCAGACCGTCGTATTCCAGCGCCGCCGCCGCTCCGTCTGCCGTCAGCGTCGCGGACAGCCCGCGCAGCAGCTCCGGCGAGGTCACGCGCAGACGCATTTGTTCCGGCTCCGTCTCACATTCCAGCCCGAAGTCCAGAACGTGGCCGCCGTAATCCACGCGCAGCGTCCCGCTCCATGAAAACCGCTCCAGCGCGGCGTGGTGGGCCTGTATCCGTTCCGACGGGCGCTCCCCCGCGCCGCACGCGCTTAGAAACAGCAGAAAAACCGCCGCCAGGATGGAAAACCGTCTGAGCATCGGAACCCTCCTCCGCACCTCGCTGGCCGTGTCCGGCCGGACAGGGTATATATATGCGGCGAGGCGGAGACTAGACCGGTTATTCGCGGTACTTGTTGCGCAGATAGGTTTTCATCGCGTCCTTCATGCGGTCGTTGGGCTCGAACATGACCAGCGTGCGCGCGCCGCCTTTGGCGGTGAACACGGCGAAATACCGCCGCTCCGCCTTCGCGGAGGAGGTGAAGTCCCAGCGTTTTTGAA
>WRLJ01000139.1 GCA_009777685.1 Oscillospiraceae bacterium
GTGGGTTGGGGGGGTGTTCAGGCATTCCCGGGGGAGGTCCCCCCCGGAACCCCCCACTGGGGGCGTGCCGCCCCCAGCCCCCCTGCCGGTCATACGGGGGTTTTGCTTGTGCGAGACACTGCTTCTTACCGTAAGGGTCTTGTCTGGGCTGTCCTGGCCTCGACTTCGGGTTTTCTCTCTTTTTGTTTTTTTTGCACGTCCCGGCCATACCCTTGCACTTTCTTTGCTGTCTCCACAGGGAACTGCCCTAACCAACAGACATCCTCGGAAACCCCGGTTTCCTGTAGGGACGCCATATATGGCGTCCGCGGGCGACCGGGACGGTCGCCCCTGCAACCGGCGTAAACCTTTAGATTGTACATTGAACGGGGTTTCCGAGGAAGTCTATTTATACTGATGATATACAGGAAGCGAATCAACAGGATCCCCAGCCGCCCCTCACTGCATCCGGATCATCTCCCGTTTCAATCTCGCGATGATTTTTTTCTCCAGCCGCGAGATGTACGACTGGGATATCCCCAGGCTGTCGGCGACCTCCTTCTGGGTCTTTTCATCGCCGCCGCCCAGCCCGAAGCGCAGGGTGATGATCTCGCGCTCGCGCCCCGGCAGGCGGCTGATGGCCACCGCCAGAAGCTGGCGGTCCACGCTCTCCTCCACGGGCCGCTGCACGCAGTCCGGCTCCGTGCCCAAAATGTCCGACAACAGCAGCTCGTTGCCGTCCCAGTCCGTGTTCAGGGGTTCGTCGAAGCTGACCTCCGAGCGCAGCTGGGAGTTTTTGCGCAGGTACATCAGAATCTCGTTTTCGATACAGCGCGAGGCGTATGTCGCCAGCTTGATGTTTCTGGCGGGGTTGTAGGTGTTGACCCCTTTGATCAGGCCGATCGTGCCGATGGAGATCAGGTCCTCCACATGGACGCCCGTATTGTCAAACCGCCGCGCGATGTAGACAACCAGCCGCAGATTGCGCTCGATCAGCGTGCGGCGCACATCCTCGCCGCCGTCGGGGTAACGCCCGATCAGCCCCGCCTCCTCCTCCGCCGTCAGCGGCGGGGGCAGCGTCTCGCTTCCCCCGATGTACATGACGTTGCCGGGCCGCGACAGCCCGAGGCGGTTCAGCAGCCGCCTCCAAAGCAGCCACAGGCGGGCCGGAAGAAGATTGCGTTTCATAACAATTCCACCTTTTATTCAGAGTTGGCCAGCGCCTCGTACCCCGCGCCGTCGGAGACCGGGCGCGGCGAGAGCGCGATCAGCATACTGCCCTGCCGGCGCCGCCCGAACCAGACCGCCTCCGGCCGGAACGCCGCCAAAAAGCCCTCCGCGCCGACCGTGCGGTACGGAATCAACCGAAACCGCGCGGGAAGGCCGCCTTCTGCGAGCCGCTTGCCAGCCGGACGGGAGACGCTCTCCGACAGCGCGCCGACCGGGTCGCGCGCCAGCCGTTCGGGGACGGGGACGCCCAGAATGCGCCGCGCCGCGCCGGGGTCCACGACCAGCACCGCGGAGCCGGAGATCGGATCATACAGGCTGTGCCCGCTGTCCAGCAGGGCTGTCAGTTCCGTCTCGCGCCCCGCGTGGCGCACGCGGACCCGCAGCAGCTCCTTCGGGCCGTGCCGCGCCGCCCGGCGGAAGGCTAGCGTCAGCAGCGCGTAGCTGACGGCCGCCGTCAGCAGCAGCGTCTTGAAGTCGACCGGCAGGACGGGCACGCCGCCCGGCGAGGGCCTGCCGTAGACCAGCAGCTCCACGGCCAGAACGCCGCCGCCCAGCGCCAGCGCCGCCGCCGCGAAGAGGGCCAGCAGGCGTCCCAGCCGCTTGCGCGCGTAGCCGGCGTAAGCCGCCAGCACCATCAGCACGGACGCCGCCGCCTTGCCCCACAGCGAGGAGAGAAATTCCAGCCCCGGCAGCCAGACCGCCGCCGCGTACAGCCCCCCGACGGCGGCCCCGCCCAGCACGCGCAGCCGCCGCGGCCCCACCCCGGCGATCCGCGCCGCAACCAGCAGCAGCAGATAGTTGATGATCAGGTTCAGCAGAAATACGCTGTCTATGTACACAACGCCCAACGGACAAGTCCCCCTCTCCGCCTTATCCTTCCCGACCCGTCCATTATAGACCCGTCCTGATGTCGAAGCGATGGAAAAAAGGAAGGACGGGAATATTTTCGCGGAGGGTTCCCCCTCCCCCAAAAAAAAGAGGCTCTGAAAAAAACTTGACAACCCGGGCGCTATGCTGTATACTTCAAAATTGAACAAGGGCGTTCATCAGATGATGCTACGGGCAGCGGCGATTGGATTCGCTCATGGCCCCGGCGCGCATCATGTGATGGGCGTCTTTATATATGGTCAGAAAGGAGCTGCCGCCATGCGGAGAGAGGGAGACATCCGGATACCGTCCGGATGCGCCATATCGGGCATAATTGACAAGTCGGGCAGGCGCATGAGCGGCGAGACCATCATCCGGTCCATCGCCGTCATGCACGACCGCTCCAACGGCCTGGGCGGCGGTTTCGCGGCCTATGGCATTTATCCGGAGTATAAGGACTACTACGCCCTGCATATATTCTACGATTCGGTTCCGGCCAAAAAAGAGTGCGAGGACTTTTTGGAGCGTCACTTTGATATCATCAACCTGTCCAAAATCCCGACGAGGAAAATGAAGGAAATTACCGACGAGCCGTTGATCTGGCGCTATTTTGTCACGCCGCTGCCCACCAAGCTCGCGGACAGCCAGCTGGAGGAGCGTGAGTTCACCGCCAAGTGCGTGTTTCGGATCAACACGAGGATCGGCGGCGCGTACATTTTTTCCGGCGGGAAGAATATGGGCGTGTTCAAGGCCGTCGGATTCCCCGAGGATGTGGGGCGGTTCTACCGGCTGGAGGAATATGAAGGCTGGTGCTTCACGGCGCACGGGCGGTATCCCACCAATACGCCGGGCTGGTGGGGCGGCGCGCACCCCTTCGCGCTTCTGGATTATTCCGTGGTGCATAACGGGGAAATCTCCTCTTACGACGCCAACCGGCGCGCCATTGAAATGTACGGGTATACATGCACCCTCCAAACCGACACGGAGGTCATCACCTATATCATCGACTATCTCCACCGGAAACAGGGGCTGACCTTCCGGGAAATCGCCTCGGTCATCGCCGCCCCGTTCTGGCAGACCATCGGGCGCATGGCGCCGGAGGAACGGGAGGTCCATGAATATCTGCGGGTGATGTTCTCCGCCCAGCTCATCACCGGCCCGTTTTCCATCCTGGTCGGCTTTGAGGGCGGCCTGATGGCCTTAAACGACAGGCTGAAGCTGCGGAGCATGGTGGTCGGCGAAAAGGGCGATACGGTCTACATCGCCAGCGAGGAGGCGGCCATCCGCGCCGTCGAGCCGGATTTGGACACGGTCTGGGCCCCCCGGGGCGGGCAGCCGGTGATTTTGTGCCTGAACGGAGGGGAAGCGCGGTGGCGGTGAATTTTCTGTATCCCGAATATGAGGCGGTGAGAAACGCCGACCGCTGTATTGTCTGCCGCGCCTGTGAGCGCCAGTGCGCCAACGGGGCGCACGAGTATCTCCCCGACGGCGGCAGGATGGCCTGCGACGACGCCCGCTGCGTCAACTGCCACCGCTGTGTCTCTCTGTGCCCGACGCGCGCGCTGAAAATCGTCAGGAGCGGCAATACATACAAGGAAAACTCCAACTGGACCGGCGAGACGATCAACGAGCTGTACAAGCAGGCCGGCAGCGGCGGTGTGCTGCTGTCGGGGATGGGAAACCCGAAAAACTACCCGGTGTACTTTGACAAAATCCTGCTCAACGCCTCCCAGGTCACCAATCCCTCCATAGACCCTCTGCGCGAGCCGATGGAGACACGGGTGGTTCTGGGCGCGAAGCCGCGGTCTATAGAACGGGACGAAAACGGGAAGCTCAAGAACAATCTGCCGCCCCGGCTTTCCCTGTCCATGCCGGTGATGTTTTCCGCCATGAGCTACGGCTCTTTGAGCTACAACGCCCACGAAAGCCTGGCGCGGGCGGCGGAGGAGCTGGGCATCCTCTATAACACCGGCGAGGGCGGCCTGCATGAGAATTTATACCGGTACGGCGCGAATACCATCGTGCAGGTCGCGTCGGGGCGTTTCGGCGTCCACCCGCAATACCTGAACAGCGGCGCGGCGATTGAAATTAAAATGGGCCAGGGCGCAAAGCCGGGCATCGGCGGCCATCTGCCGGGCACAAAGATCGTCGGGGATATCTCCCGCACCCGGATGATCCCCGAGGGCAGCGACGCCATTTCCCCGGCGCCTCACCACGACATCTACTCCATTGAGGACCTGCGGCAGCTGGTCTACTCGCTCAAGGAGGCCTCCGGGTATCAAAAGCCGGTCATCGTTAAAATCGCGGCGGTTCACAATGTGGCCGCCATCGCCAGCGGTATCGCCCGCAGCGGGGCCGATATCCTCGCCATCGACGGCTTTCGCGGAGGGACCGGCGCGGCCCCGACCCGGATGCGCGACCATGTGGGCATCCCCATAGAGCTTGCGCTGGCGGGCGTGGATACACGCCTGCGGGACGAGGGCATCCGGGACCGTGTTTCCATCGTCGTCGGCGGCAGCATCCGCTCCAGCGCCGATCTGGTAAAAGCCGTCGCTTTGGGCGCGGACTGCGTGTATATCGGAACGGGGGCGCTGCTGGCGATGGGCTGTCATCTGTGCAGGACCTGTTACGCCGGCAAGTGCAACTGGGGCATCGCCACGCAAATACCCGAGCTTGTCAAACGCCTCAATCCGGACATCGGCTATATGCGCCTGGTCAACCTGTTGACCGCCTGGCGGCATGAGATCAAGGAAATGATGGGCGGCATGGGCATCAATTCCATCGAGAGCCTGAAGGGAAACCGCCTGATGCTCCGGGGCGTGGGTCTGAACGAAAAGGAACTTGAAATTCTGGGGATTCAACACGCGGGAGAATGAAATGGGCTCCCGCAGGGTTTCTGAGTGTTCACCGTTTGCCCGTCCGCCGGTTGCACAAACCCCTGTAGGGACGAACTCCGTTCGTCCGCAGGTGATCTGCAAACTCACGGGGGGAAGGACTTTCACCGTTTGCCCGTGCGGCTGTTGGTTTGGGTGGTGTTCAGGCATTCCCGGGGGAGGTCTCCCCCGGAGCCCCCCACTGGGGGCGTGCCGCCCCCAGCCCCCCTGCCGATTCATA
>WRLJ01000140.1 GCA_009777685.1 Oscillospiraceae bacterium
AAAAGCTCCGCGTCCTGCACGACGCCGTGCGGAACGGCGCGGAACTGCTGGCGGTCAACTGCGACCTCGTCTGCCCCGTCCCGGGCGGCGACATCCCCGACTGCGGCTCTATGGCGGCGCTGTTTCAGGCCATCCACGGCTTTCCGCCCGAGACGTTCGGCAAGCCCTCCCGCCGCGCGCTGGACTTCATTCTGCGCCGCGCCGGCCGCGCCGCGCACGAGACCGGCTTTGTCGGCGACCGCCTGTATACCGACGTCGCCATCGCCGCCGGCTCCGGAGCCGTCTCCGTCCTCGTTCTCAGCGGCGAGAGCGGCCCGGAGGATATCGCGCTCTGCCCGGAGGCCTGCCCGGACGTGATCGCGGAGGATTTGGGCGCGCTGGCAACTTTGCTTTGACAAAGCCCTATACTCGTGATATAATGACGCCTGCGGCGAAGAGCGCGCAAGGACGCAATTCACTTGTGTTCTTGCGCTTGACATGATATATACTCATTTTCCATGCGGCGAATTTTCAAAAAGAAGGCAGTGAGAAACGACTTATGAAACCGAACAAAGCGATCTTTTTCATCATTCTGCTGGTGACGGTTCTGCTCACCCTCGTGGCGGTGTTCGGCATCCACAGCCCGGTGATGAACATTGACATCAAGGGCGCGGGCGACATGCGCTGGGGCATCGACATCCGCGGCGGCGTGGACGCCGTATTTGAGCCAAAGGACCTCGGGCGCGCGCCGACCGCCGACGAGCTGGCCTCGGCCCGCGCGATCATTGAGACGCGCCTTGACAATCTGAACATTCTGGACCGCGACGTGACCTCTGACTCCATCGACGGCAAGATTTTTGTGCGTTTCCCGTGGAAGACGGGCGAGACGGAGTTCGACCCCGGAGAAGCCATCCGCGAGCTGGGCGAAATGGCCGAGCTGTCGTTCCGTGAGCCGGACGGCACGGTCGTCCTCACGGGCAAGAATGTGATCCCCAACACGCACGTCCAGCGTGACCAAAACGGCATGTACTATGTCGTCGCCTTCGAGCTGGACGCCGAGGGCTCGGACGCTTTCGCCGAGGCCACCGGCCGCCTGGTCGGCCAGCAGATTTCCATTTATATGGACGAAACCCTCATCAGCGATCCGGTGGTGAATGACAGGATCGACGGCGGCAGCGGCATCATCACGGGTCAGTTCACCCAGCGCGGCGCGCAGGACCTGGCCAACAAGATCAACGCCGGTTCCCTGCCGTTCTCGCTGGAGTCCACCAACTACTCCGCCATCAGCCCCATGCTGGGCAGCAACGCGCTGGAGGTTATGCTGTGGGCGGGCCTTGTAGCGTTTGCTCTGATCTGCCTGTTCCTGTTAATTTACTACCGCCTGTCGGGTCTGGTCGCCGTGATCGGTTTGACGCTCCAGCTCACGGGGCTGATGCTGATTTTGTCCATCTCCCAGATCACCGTGACGCTTCAGGGGATCGCCGGTATCATCCTGACCATCGGCATGGGCGTGGACGCCAACGTGGTCATCGCCGAACGCATCCGCGAGGAGCTGCGGGCCGGAAAGGCCCTCGACTCCGCCATCACGGCGGGCTTCAAGCGCGCGTTCTCCGCGGTCTTTGACGGCAACCTGACGACCCTGCTGGTCGCGGTGGTCATGATGATCTTCGGTTCCGGCGCGATTCTGTCGTTCGCGTATACGTTGCTGCTGGGCATCCTGATGAACTTTGTGACCGGCGTGTTCGCCAACCGTCTGATGACGCAGTCCGTCACGCGCCTGCCCGCGTTCCGCAAAAACGTCTGCTTCCTGAGCGAAAAATCCCTAAAGCATGAGGTAAAGGTCCGCGATTTCTTCGGAAAGCGCCGTATCTTCTACGCCATTTCCGCTGTTGTTATCCTCCTGGGCGTCATCATGTGCTTCACGCGCGGCGTCAAGCTGGACGTCCAATTCGCCGGCGGGGCGATCTTCCGCTATACGATCGAGCGGCCCGATGAAATGGATCCGGACGCCGCCGCCGCGCTGGTGGGGAATGTGCTGGACGGGCGTCCGGTCACGGGGCAGGTCACGCAGGCCTACGGGGAAAGCGGTACCCGTCTGGTGCTGACCGTGGCGGCGGGCGAGGACCTGTCCAACGAGGATGTTATCGCCTTTGAGACGGTCCTGCGCGAGAATTTCCCCCAACAGAATTTCCAGCTGGCGGAATTCAACAACGTGAACTCCTTCTACAGCGATAAATTCCTGCGCAACGGCATCATCGCCATCGCGCTGAGCTTCTTGCTGATTCTGCTCTATGTCTGGTTCAGCTTCCGGCGCATCCACGGTCTGAGCGCGGCGGCGACCGGACTTCTGGCGCTTCTGCACGACGTTGCCGTGGTGTTCTTCTCCTTCGTGATTTTCGGCATCCCGATTGGCGATACCTTCATCGCGGTGATGCTGACGATTTTGGGGTATTCGATCAACGACACGATCATCGTGTATGACCGCGTCCGCGAAAACGCGCTGTTCGACCCGTCGACGCCGGTCGAACAGCTGATCAACTGTTCCCTCAGCCAAACACTGGCGCGCACGATCAATACCAGCCTGTCGACGCTGGGCGTCATGATTACAGTCTATATATTTTCGACCCTCTATGGTCTGGTCGGAATCCAGTCCTTCGCGCTGCCGATGATCGTCGGCATGGTCAGCGGCTGCTACTCCACCGTTTGCCTCTGCGGCCCGATCTGGGTCACATGGCAGAAGGCCAAGCAGCGCTCCGCGCTGGCGAAGAAGAAGAAACGGGCCTAGCGGAAAGACTTTTCAGAATGGCACACGGGCGCCCCTGTGCGGGACGCCCGTGTTTTTTGGCCGTCCTTCTCCGCTCCCGCGGGCCGCCCCGCAAAAATTTCCCTTCAACATGCATAAAATGTCACTTTTGGTCTTTTCTTTTTCCCCGATCGGCGGTATACTGTATACATGGCAGGCAACGCCGACGCTTTTCCGGGGAGGGGTTTTTGTGCGCCGCGTCATTGGGTACATATTCATAGCGGCGGTCCTGTGTCTGGCCGGGGCTTTGGCCGCGTGGGGAAATACGCAGTCGCAGGCGGCCGCCGGGCGTTCGTATTCCCTGTCCCTGCGCGCTGCGGAAGCCTTCGGGACCGAGCGGAATCCGGTGATCGCCGCTCCGCCCGCGCTCCCCGCCGCCGTGCCGCTGCCGACGCCGGAGCCGACCCCCGTGCCGACCCCCGAACCCACGCCGGAGCCGACGCCCGAGCCCACACCGGAGCCGGAACCCACGCCGGAACCGAAATATATCGCCCTCACCTTCGACGACGGCCCCAGCCCGTCCGTCACGCCGCGGATACTGGACCTGCTGGCGCGCTATGACGCCCGATGCACCTTCTTCGTGGTCGGCGACAAGGCGCGGCAGCACCCCGCCCTGCTGGCCCGCATGACGGCGGAGGGTCACACCCTCGGCAACCACACCTACTCGCACATCAACCCCCAGCGGGTATCGCGCAGAGAGCTGCTGGACGAGCTGGAGGCCACCAGCCAGGCAATCGAGGCCGCCACCGGCGTCTGGCCCGTGCTGTTCCGCCCGCCGTACGGCGCGTTCCCCAGAAGCGAGGCCTCCGCCGGCAACCTGCGCGTGGTCTTCTGGACCGTCGACTCGCGCGACTGGGACCTGCGCGACGCCGGGCTGATTCTGGAGCGCACGCTCCCCGAGGTGCGGGACGGCAGCATCGTCATCATGCACGATCTTTACGAATCCACGCTGGAGGCCGCCGGAGTCCTGCTGGAGGAGCTGACCGCGCAAGGGTATGTGTTTGTGACGGTGGAGACCCTGCTGGCGATGAACGGCTGAACTTTAGAACCAGTTCTGAGTATAAATCCGCCCCTTTCCTTGAACACTACGTTCAACGAAGGGGGCGTTTTCATGAAAATGACCAATGAACAATACGAGGCCTATGTCAAGACGGTCTCCCCCGCCAGCCCGCTGGGGAAAAACCTGATTTTCGCCTTTTTGACCGGCGGGGCTGTCTGCACCGTCGGCGAGGCGCTGCGGCAGGGGTTTCTCTCTCTCGGTTGCACACTGCGCGAGGCCGGCGCGTTCACGGCGGTAAGCCTGGTATTTCTCTCCGCGCTTTTGACCGCCTTCCACCTCTACGACGACATCGCCAGGGTCGGCGGCGCGGGTACGCTGGTCCCGATCACCGGCTTTGCCAACGCCATGGTTTCCCCCGCCATCGAATATAAAAGCGAAGGCTGGGTCATGGGGCTGGCCGTCAAGATGTTCAGTATCGCCGGGCCGGTTCTGGTCTACGGCTCCGCCGCGGCAACGCTGTACGGGCTGATCCTCTGGGCGTGGGAGAAATGGGCCTGAGACGGGGGAAGACCGGTTTGCGGGCCTCGCAAACCGCCGCGTTTCCATGCATATTTCCCGCCGCTCCCCAGCATACTAAGCGGGCAATCCAAAATTAAGGAGGTATCCCGCATGGCGCAACTGACCACCAAGGAGTTGACGGCACTGGACGAGCAGCTGAATCAGGAGCAGGTGTATATCAAGAAGTACCGCACGATGGCGGGCCAATGCAGCGACCCGCAGCTCAAGCAGCAGCTGGAATCCATCACGGCCCGGCACCAGAGCCACTATAACACGCTGATCAACCATTTGAAGTAAGGGAGGCGCATTCACGATGAGCGCAAGCACGAAAACCGGCGGCACGATGGGCGATAAGGAAGTCATGACCGATATGCTCTCGGGCCAGAAATACCTGACAAGCGCGTACAACAACTACGCGGGCGAATGCCAGAGCGAGACGCTGCGCACCGACATGCTGAATATCCTGAAGGACGAGCATTGCATCCAAAACGAGATTTTCACCGAAATGAGCAGCCGCGGCTGGTACGCCCCGAAAACAGCCCCGGCCACCGAGGTCACGGCGACACTGAACAAGTACAGCGGATAGCGGCGGGAAGCGGCCCGAACGAAGCGGAGACAGGCACGGCCTGCCTCCGCTTCGTCAGGGTAAGAGCCTTTATTTTTGCGCTGACCCCGTCCGCGTTTGCCCGTCCGCACACACCCTAGGGGACGCAGACCTCGGCGTCCCGCAGGTTATCCGCAAACTCTTTGGGAAAGGGTTTTCACCGTTTGCCCGTGCGGCTGTGGGTTTGGGTAGTGTTCAGGCATTCCCGGGGGAGGTCTCCCCCGGACCCCCCACTGGGGGACT
>WRLJ01000141.1 GCA_009777685.1 Oscillospiraceae bacterium
AAACGCGGACAGGGGTGAGGAAATCCGCCGTCACCCCGCTGCCGAGCTGTCCGTCGCCGCCCGCGCCCCACGCCCGGACACTGCCGTCCCGCATCAGGGCCAGACTGTGGTGCGCGCCCGCCGCGACGCGCGCCGCGCCGTCCAGAATCTTGACGGGAAAGCCGCGGTTTTCTCCCGTGCCGTCGCCGATCTGCCCTTGCTGGCCCGCGCCCCAGGCCCAGACCGTCCCGTTGCGCATCAGGGCCAGGCTGTGGTGCGCGCCCGCCGCGACGGCGACCGCGCCGCTGAGGACCTCTACGGGGCTGTGCCGCTCTGTGCGCGTGCCGTCGCCGATCTGGCCGTAGAGGTTATAGCCCCACGCCCAGACCGTGCCGTCTGTTTTTAGGGCCAGCGTGTGGCTCTCGCCCGCCGCCATGCTCTGTACATCCTCAAGGACCGGCACGGGCCGCAGGCGCGGCGAGGCCGTCCCGTCTCCCAGCTGGCCGTATTCGTTATGGCCCCAGGCCCACAGCGTGCCGTCCGCCGCCAGCGCCAGGCTGTGGCTCTCGCCCGCCGCGACGGCCAGACAGCCCTCCTCCGGAGCCCCCGTGACGCGGACCGGAAGGGAATGCGCCTCCCGCGAGTCGATGCCGAGCTGGCCGCGGTCATTTTGGCCCCACGCCCACAGCGAGCCGTCCGCCTTGATGGCCAGCGCGTGCCGCCCGCCGCCCGCCGCCGTCGCGTGGACGTCCTCCTGCGGCTCGATCACGGGCGCCGCCGAAGGCGGCGGCTCCGTTTCCGGAGCGCCCGGCAGGAGCGGCGGAGAGGGTGTCTGCCCGTCCGGCGGCCCGTCCGCGGGTTCGGGGACGGCCAGCTCCGTCAGCACGCGCACAGGGACCGCGCGGCTGTCCAGACTGCCGTCGCCCAGACAGCCGTATTCATTGCCGCCCCAGGCGTACAGCGTTCCGTCGGTTTTGACCGCCAGACTGTGGTCGTCTCCGGCGGCCGCCGCCGAGACGCCTTCCGTCACGGCCACGGGGGACAGGCGCGTCCTTGTCTCGCCGTCGCCCAGCCGCCCGTCGCCGCCGGACCCCCAGGCGTACAGCGTTCCGTCGGTTTTGACCGCCAGACTGTGGACGCGCCCGGCGGAGGCGGAGCGGATGTCCTGCGCGATTTGGACGGGCCGCCGCCGCTGGCGGCGCGTGCCGTCGCCGAGCTGGCCGTCGTCGTTCCAGCCCCAGGCGTACAGCGTTCCGTCGGTTTTGACCGCCAGAGAGTGCGCGTAGCCGCCGTCCACGGAGGCCGCGCCGTCCATGATTTTTACCGGCCGGGGGCGGAACTGCGCGGCGGAGCCGTCGCCGACCTGCCCCTGACGGTTCCAGCCCCAGGCCCAGAGCGTGCCGTCGGTCTTGATCGCCAGAGAGTGCGCGAAGCCCGCCGAAACGGCGGAAACATCGTCCATGACCTTCACAGGGCGGGAGACATTGCCCCGGTCGGCGCCGCTGCCGACCTGACCGCTGCTGGTATGGCCCCAGGCCCAGAGCGTGCCGTCGGTTTTGACCGCCAGAGTATGCGAACGGCCCGCGGCGGCGCGGGCCACGTTGTCCATCACCTGTGACGGGGCGGAGCGTGAACGGAGCGTGCCGTCGCCCAACTCGCCGCTGGTATTGCACCCCCAGCCCCACAGCGTCCCGTCGGCCTTCAGGGCCAGGCTGTGCCGCCCGCCGGCGTAGACCGCGACGGCGTCCTCCATGACCTTTACGGGCGAATAGCGCGTCTCGGAGGTGCCGTCGCCGATCTGGCCGTAAAGATTGTTGCCCCACGCCCAGACCGTTCCGTCCGCGCGGAGGGCGACGGTGTGCAGCTCCCCCGCCGCCGCGACCGCGAAGCCGTCCGTTCCCCCGGCCCGCGCGGCGAACGGCAGCGCCGCCGCAATCCCCATACAAAGCGCCGCCGCGGCGCACAACAGCTTTTTCAAATCGGTGCAGGCCTCCCAAGATTTGTGTAGGGTCATTGTACCGCAAAACGGCGGAAAACGCAAGGCGCCCGGCCGCGCGGCGGTTGCGTCCGGCGCCGGGGTGTGCTATACTGGCCGCAAAGCCCGATGCTTTCGGAGACAGGAGAAACGGCGATGCGGAAAATAGTTTGCGCCGACCGGTGCGCGATGCTGGTGTTCGGGGCGTGCGCGGCGCTGCTGCTGGCCTATGTGGTCTTTTTTCCGCCGCTGACCGGCGTGGCGGATCAGAACGATTTCTCGCGCATGATGTACGGCCTGGCCTACAAGGACTCCGAGCACTACTTCAGCGTGCAGAGAAACGTATACGTCGCGGAGGAATACGCGCTCCGGCCCTTCCCGTACCAGCGGCTTCTGGGACTGCCCCCCGCCCTCAGCCCGATCTATTTCATATACCCGGCCCGGATTCTCAGCCAGGCGTTCGGGTTTGCCTATTTCCGGCTCGGCATCCTCGCGGCGCTGGCCGGGGCGGCGTATGTCGTCCTGATGACCGCGCTGTACGGGCTGCTGCTCCCGAAAAAGCTCCCGGGGAGGCTGCTGCTGGGGGCCCTGCTGCTGTTTGTGTTCTTCGACGGCGGCTGGCTGATGTGGTTTTACAGCCTGTACGGAGAGCCGTACCTGCTGATCGGCCTGTCCTGCATGGCGGTCTGCTTTTTGCTGTGTATGCGCCGCGCCCTGCCGCTGCCCGCGCTGATTGGGCTGGCCGCCGGGTGCTTTATGCTGGCCGGCGCGAAGATGCAGGCGATTGTGCTGTATCCGGTCTGCGCGGGGATGCTGATCTGCGTATGGGTCTCCGCGTTCCGGCGCAGGGGGGAGATCCGCCGGTTTGGCCTGAAAACCCTCGTGGCCGCGCTGGCCCTGCCCGCCCTGCTGCTGTACTGCTTCAGCGTGTATATGATCATGACGAACGGGCGCGCGCGCACCAACCGCGTGACGCTGTACCACAGCGTCATGTACGGCCTGCTGATGGACGCGGACGATCCCGCCGCCGTCCTGACCGAGCTGGGGCTTGATCCGGGACTGGCCGCCGACGCGGGCCGGCACAGCTATCTCCCCGAAAGCGAGTATGTATACGCGCCCCCGAAAAGCGGCACTATGCAAAGGGAGTTCTATGACAAGATCGGCAACCTGACGCTGGTGCGCTATTACCTGACGCATCCCGCCGCCCTGTGGCGCGGGATGGAATACCTCGCCTCGCAGTCTCTCCGCTCCAAGTCCGGCCTGGGCAAGCACACCGAAGCCTACCCTGAGCTGGTAGGCCGGCAAGAGGTCCGCTTCTCGGCGTGGGAGGGCATCCGGAACGCGCTGCCGAAACAGCTGTGGTTTTTGCTGCTGGTCTGCGCGGCGGCGGCCGCGCTCAGCGTCACGGAGTATCTCCGCGGCGAGAACCGGGCCGCCCGCCCGCTGTGTATCCTCGTCTGGTTTATGCTGGCGGCGGGCGTTTTGCAGTTTCCGATGCCGTACCTGTTCAACGGGCGCGCCGACACCGCCAAGCAGCTGTTCGGGTTTAACTATGTGTTTGATATCGCCCTGGTCGCGGTGATTGGGTTCGGGGCGGCGGCGGTCGCGCGCCTCATCCGCTACTCCGCCAGCCGCCGCACGTCCTCGTCCCGTCCCGTCACGCAAATCCCGTCATAGCCCTGCTCCTTCAGCCGGTCAATGAACGGCCCGAGCTTTTTCGGGCGGGCATACACAGCGCCCCCCCATTGCGCGCGCAGGGCGCGCCCCCGCGCCAGGACGGCGGCAAAGTCGTCCTCGGGGCCGTAGAGTAGCGCCGCGCGGGGCCGCGCGCCGGGGACGGAAAGGCCCGCCTCCGGCAGGATGGCGCAGATGCGCTCAAAGCCGATGGAAAGCCCCACGGCGGGGATATCCTCGCCGCAGAATTTCCCGATCATGCGGTCATAGCGCCCGCCGCCCGCCACCGAGGCGGCATATCCCTCCGCCTCGATCTCAAAGACCGGGCCGGTGTAATAGCCCTGCCCGCGCACGAGCGTTAAGTCAAATTCCACAGAATACCGGCCCTCTGCCAGGGTCCGCGACGCTTGCAGGATCTCCCGCAGGCGTCCGGCCGCCTCCGGCCGGCCGCAGCGCGGGTCCGCGGCGCCGATGTCCCGCGCCGAGGCGTCCAGGGCGTCCAGCAGGGCTTCGGCGCGCGCGCCGCCGAGACCGCGTTCCGCCAGCTCGGCGCGCACGCCGCCGGGTCCGATTTTGTCCAGCTTGTCCAGCGCCACGCAGACCGCCGGCCGTTCCCCGGCCTCAAAGCCGCAGGACTCCAGCAAACCGTCCAGCAGCTTCCGGTCACTGACGCGGACGGTGAAATTTTTCAGTCCCAGCGCCAGCAGCGCGGCGGCGGTCACGGCAATCAGCTCCGTTTCCGCGTTCGGGCCGGGGTCGCCGAGGATGTCGATGTCGCATTGGTTGAATTCGCGCAGACGGCCCTGCTGGGGCTGCTCGGCGCGAAACGCCCTGCCGATTTGGATGACCTTGAAGGGAGACAGGAGCCGCGCCCGGTTCTGCGCGTAAAACCGCGCCAGCGGCACGGTCAGGTCGTAGCGCAGGCCCAGGTCCGCCGGGTCGCCGCCCTCGCGCAGGGCCTTGTCCAGCTTCGCGCCGCGTTTCAGGACCTTATAGATCAGCCCCAGATTCTCGCCGCCCTCGCTCCCGCGCAGGTTGTTCAAATCCTCCAGAATGGGCGTGTCGACGCGCTCAAAGCCGGCGTCCCGGTAAACGCGCAGGATTTCGGAGCGCACATAGTCGAGCCGCCGCGCCTCCTGCGGCAGTGTATCGCGCGTGCCCTTGACGGGTGTGGTTTTCATGGTTTGAAATGCCTCCCAGCTTTGCGGAATGGATATATGATACTACAGGGCGGAGGAGAATTCAAGCCCGCAATGACGGTCGTAGGGGACGCCCACACTCCGCGTCCCGCAAAACGTCCCCAACGCCCCCGGCGCGGGGGAACGGCGGACGTTTTGGGAAACGGCGGACGCACACAGTGCGTCCCTACAGGGCATGAAACCCCGTAGGGGCGGCAATCTGCCGCCCGTGGTTGCCGATGGATGGATGATTACGGGTATGGTTGAATGTGCGGGCGCACGGAAAACCCACGGCGCGCCGGGGGCGTCGCGCCCTACGGTTTGTGCGGTTGGGGGCAAACGGGGTGCATGGGTAAACACGGGCGGCAGATTGCC
>WRLJ01000142.1 GCA_009777685.1 Oscillospiraceae bacterium
ATCAGACAGGCAAGCAGCGCGGTCAGTGTTTTTCTCATGTTGATCCTCCTATTTATTTTTTGGCACAGCTTTTGTGCCGGGGAAACAAAAATCCATCAGCCCTTCTCCGAGCCGAGGGTCACGCCGGCGACGAAATACCGCTGGAGCCAGGGGTAAATCATCAGAATCGGGATGGTGGCGAACATGACCGCCGCCATTTGCAGCGTTTCGGAGGCTCCGGGCTGGGTGATGGCCTCCTGCTGCGGGTCGACCGACAGGGTGTTCCGGATCAGGTAATACAGCATCAGCTGAATCGGGTAATACTGCTCCTGCCGGGGCGTCAGGAAGTACAGCGCGTCGGTGTACGAGTTCCAGCGGCCGACGGCGTAGAACAGCGCCAGCGTCGCGATGACCGAGGTGGAAAGCGGCAGGTAGATGCTGACCAGAACACGAATCGGCCCGGCCCCGTCAATCTCGGCCGATTCGCGCAGGCTGTCCGGGATGCCGTACAGAAAGCTGCGCATGATGATCATGTTGAAGATGCTCAGGCAGTACGGAACCAGCAGAACCGGCCATGTGTTGAGCAGGCCCACCTGCTTCAGCAGCAGATACATCGGGATGGTTCCCGCGCTGAAATACATCGTGAAGATGACCATTGTGTTGAACAGCGGCCTGCCCTTGAGCTTGTCGTAGATCAGCGGGTAGGCGAGAATCGTGGTCATAAACAGCGACAGGAGGACGCCCATCACGGTCAGCATGGCGGTCCATATCAGCGACCAGGTATAGCGGCTGGTGTTGAGAACCCGCTGGTAGGCCGCAAAGTTCAGGCCCTGGGGCCACAGGAAGACCTCGCGGCGCATCAGCGCGCTGGGGTTGCTGAGGGAGCGCGCCAGAACACTGAGCATCGGGATGATGCACAGCAGGATCAGCGCAAAGCAAATCACGGCGATGACCCAGTCGACAAATTTTGCGCTTTTGGATTTAATCATCTTACCACACGCCCCTTTCGCCGTATCGTTTGGCCAGCGCGTTGGCTGAGAACAGGAAGATCAGGCATATCACGGACTGGAAGATACCGACGGAGGTGGTCAGCGAGAAGCGCGTCCCCAGGATACCCCGCAGGTAGACGAAGATGGACAGCACATCGCTGACCTCCGTGACAACCGGGTTGCGCAGGGCGAAGGGCCGCTCGAAGTCGCTGCCCACGATGCCGCCCATACGCATAATCAGCAGGACGATGATGGTGGGGCGGATGCCGGGAATCGTGACGTGCCAGATCCGGCTCAGGCGGTTGGCCCCGTCCACGCTGGCGGCCTCGTACAGCTCGGGGTTGATGTTGGTGATGGCGGCCAGATAGATGATCGTGCCCCAGCCGGCCCCCTGCCAGACACTCACCAGCACATACATGACCACCCACTGCGTGTTGACGTCAAAGGGGCGGAGAGGACCCGACCCCAGCTGCTCCAGCACCACGTTAATCATGCCGTTGGACGTGGCGAAAAGTTGCACCGCCAGGGCCGAGATGATGACCCACGACAGGAAGTGCGGCATGTAGAAGATAGTCTGCGTGATGCGCTTGTAGCGCTTGAACGCCAGCTCGTTGAGCAGAATCGCCAAAACAATCGGGGCCGGGAAGCCGACGAGCAGGTCAAAGCCGTTGAGCATCAGCGTATTGCGCATCGCCAGGGCGAAGTCCTTGGTGCTGAATGCGTTGACGAGCCAGCCAAAGCCGTAGTTGTCCGCCCACGAAACGTCCCAAATGGGAATGACGATGTTGTTTTGCTTAAAGCCCATCTGGATGTACAGCATCGGTATGTAGCGGAAGATAATCAGATAGACGATGGGAACCAGCAGCAGCGCATACAGCGTCCAGTAGCGGCTGAAATAGTTGGCGGTCCTCTTGCGCGCCTTGGGATTGAATACATCGCGCGTCGACTGGGCCAGGGTCATCCCCAGCTCCTTTTCGGAGATCATATAGACCTCCCACGGGGCCTGCGGGTTGGGCGGGGCCAGCACGCGGGTATTCTGAGCGCGGAAGCGCGCCATGCGGTAGGAGATATACCCCAGCGCGGCAAACAGCGCCAGAGACGCGAGGACCGCCAGCGCCGCCACAAGCGCCGGGAAAATCCTGCGCCGGTACAGGAAGAGCAGAACCAGAGAGACCGCCGGAATGGCCGCCAGCAAAAGGTTCAAATACGAGTTGGCCGCGTAGCTGCCGTAGGAGGCTTCATATCGCAGCCGATACCCGTCTATCGAGGTGTTGGTGATCTCCCATTTGAGCTTCTTGTGGCGGTACCACGGGAAGAGGACGAAGTAGGCGACGAACAGCAGAATCGCCGTCCAGATCAGGGTGGTGACCTCATTATAATAGGTCTGATCGGCAAACGCCGATACCCCGCTGCGCACGACAGCCTTGGTCAGCTCCCACAGCTCCATGCTCGGCGGGCGGAGCCGCGTGCCCGGCCGCGCCAGCTCGTTCCAGAACAACTGCGAATGGGGCCTCAGCGGAATCAGGCCGGTCGCGAACATGACCAGGCCCGTGACCGTCGCGAGGATCACCCGGGGGATGATGAGGTGCAGAAAATTCCCGACAAAGCCCGACCGTTTGACATTGGATGCCTCTCCGGCCCGCGTCGTGCGGGAATAGCGGGCTTTGTTGAAGTCGACGGCTTCAAAGGCGATCAGCCAGTAAACCCCCAGCGTCACGAAATTGAGGACCCCCGTTTTGAGGCAGAGCCGCAATGTCTGCCATTTGTCTCCGGTATACGCGACAAGCTCACCGTCTACGCGCACCCGTCCGGAAATCAGGAATATCCGGAGATAGGCTGAAAGCACGCTTCCCATGAGGCCCAGCAGAACGCTGGTGACAAACGCGATGATCAGGACGGGGACACGGAAAATTCCCACCATCCCGAGGAACACTCCCGCCGGCAAAATCGGGCACAGCAGCAGGCACAGCAATCTCATGCCCCATTGCGGAAGAAAACGGTCCTCCAGACCGGAAGCTCCCATCCGCGCCGACCAGGGCCGCGTTATTTCATCCGTCATGTTCACATTCCCCCTGTTCGTTTTTACGGGCCGGTCATCCGCCCCCGCCCGCCGGGACGCCGGCGGAACCGCGCACCAGCCCCTGTACAAAATGCACAAAAAATTGCATACAACCGACAAAGTCAAGTATACCATTGACAACTCTCATTGAACATGGATATAATAAAGATTATTTGTAATTATTACGGATTTTTGGAGGTGCGCAGATGGATATCGACGCAATCAGCCGGCTCGTCCCCGACGTCGGATACTTTAACTACCGCAAGCCGCTGCCCGACTGGAGAATCGAAGAGACCGCCATTGATTTCATCGACCTCAGCTACATCGCCGGCGGGAGCGCGGTTTACCATATCGACCGCGAGCCTGTCACCGTTTCGGCGGGCGACCTGCTGTGCATCCCCAAAGGCCGCCTGCGCTCGGCGTATGGGGCTCCGGAGGTTTTCGCCGCCAATTTACAGCTGTTTGACCCAAGCGGCGGGGAAGCGGCTATGCCGCTTCCGCTGGTGAGCCGCATCGGCCTGAAGCCGGACATCATCGCGCTCTACAGGGAGCTGAGTGGCGAATGGCTGCGGCGCGAACCGGGGTATTTGATGAAGACGCGCGCCTGCTTCCTGCTGATCCTGCACCGGTACCTTGAGCTGACGGTCTACAACAGCGGCACGGCGCAGGCCGATCCCCGAATCAAGGCCGCCATACAGTTTATGACAGACCATTTCGCGGAGCCGCTGACCCTCTCCGCCGCGGCGGAAACCACGGGGCTGACGCCGGCGTATTTCGGCACGCTGTTTAAGCAGGCGACCGGCATGACCTTCCGGCAGTATCTGACCGCCATCCGCCTCAACCAGGCCGAAAACATGCTGCGCCACTCCGGGTACAGCGTCAACGAGGCGGCGCAGGAGTGCGGGTTTTCCGATCTGTTTTATTTCAGCCGCGTCTATAAGCGGGTCAAGGGCGTGCCGCCGTCGCAGGTGAAGCTGCTGTATCGCGCCGACGGCCCATAGAGCCGGGCTGTCAGGCGGGCATATCCCTTACATATTCGGCCGCGCGGCGCATCAGCGCATGGCAGGCGGCGCGCGTCCGTTCAAACCCGCCGGCCTTCGTCATGGTTTTCTCGTCCATATACAGCTTCCGGTTGGTTTCCAGCATCACCGAGACCACGCGCTTGTCCCGCCGGTAAAACTTCATCGGCGTAATCGCGCCGCCGAACGGCGTGTTGACCTTCGAGGTATACCCCAGCGCCTTCACCTCCGCGCGCAGCGCGGCGCACAGCTCCGGCGGCGTGTGGTAGGCGTCCGTCCCGATGTCAAAGTCGGGCATGGAAATCAGGTTATCGGGCTTCATAATCATGCGCGAGTTAAAAGAATGCCCGTCGATAATCAGGCATTTCCCGTGCCGCGCCAGCGCGGTCTCCACCGCCTCCGTCAGGCGGGCGTGGTGCGGGTCGTAAATTTCCCGGAGGATCGTGCCGCGCAGGGCCTCGTCGTAACGCCGTAGCCTCCGCCCCCGCGTGGTGCGGGTATACATCAGCCCCTGCCCCCATTTCGCGCGCGGCTCCCGCCGGTCGTCCCGGAAGCGCTCCGTGTCGCAGACAAAGCGGCTGTATGCGGCGACAATCCGGCAGGGAAAGCCGGGGTCGTCGTACAGCTCGTCGCAGAACGCGTCGGTCATCCGGCACATTTCGCGCCGGAACCGCCGCTCGTCCAGCAGGATGGTGTTTCGGTACGCCTCCGGCACGACCGTTGAAGCGTGAGGAATATGCACGACGGCAAAGCCGAATTCAGGCTCCATAACAAACGCGCTCCTTTTCCGCCGTTCCTGGAACATTACAACATCTAAAATATGACATCTATGTAGGGACGCCATATATGGCGTCCGCGGGCGACCGGGACGGTCGCCCCTGCAATCGGCGTAACCCTTTAGATTTTACATTGTGCTAGAACGTCACCCACGGGCACCAGTAGTTGAAGGGCGGCGGATTCAATATCCGGAACTGGGTTATGTAGAACGCGCAAAACGCCGCCGTCAGCAGGATCACGGCCCGCGGGCGCCCCCATGCCCCCCCCGCCCCCCCCCCTCCCC
>WRLJ01000143.1 GCA_009777685.1 Oscillospiraceae bacterium
TGTTCGCACGTCCCGGCCATACCCTTGCACTTTCTTTGCTGTCTCCACAGGGAACTGCCCTAACATGATGTATGTGTAGGGACGCCATATATGGCGTCCGCGGGCGACCGGGACGGCCGCCCTTACAATCGGCGTAAACCGTTAGATTGTACATCGTTGTAGGGACACGGCGTGCCGTGTCCGCGCGTGTGCGGCGCGATGTGGGCATCGCGCCCTATGGTCGGGATATCAGGGCAGAACAAATGCTCTTGCCTTGGTTGACGTTTTCGGAGTCTCGTGCTATACTGACCACTATACCAGTAAAGCGGGGAGGCGTTCCGTTGTGGAGCATAAGGTATACCTTCAGCTGGCGCGGGCGGTCGAGGACGACATCCTTTCCGGCATCCTGCGCGAGGGAGACCCCGCGCCGTCCACGCATCAGGCCGCCGAACGCTTCGGGGTCAATCCGGCGACCGCCGCGCGCGGCATGGGCCGGCTGACGGAGGCCGGGCTGCTGGAGCCGCGCCGGGGCGTCGGCCTGTTCGTCGCGCAGGGCGCGCGCGACACTATATGGAACGAGCGGCGGCGCGCGTTCCGCGAGACGATGCTGGTCGAGCTGGTGGAGGAGGCCCGCAAGCTGGGAGTGTCCAGACAAGAGCTGATCGCGATGCTGATGACCGCCAGCCACTAAGCGGCGGAGCAGAACCGGCCCATCAGGAGAAAAATCAAGCCGGGCAGTTTTCCCAACGGAAACTGCCCGGCGTTTTTGCTGTGCGTCTAATTCGACGTCATCCGCGCCACCTCGGAGGCGAAGTCGTCTTCCCGTTTGGCCAGACCCTCGCCGGTCTCGAAGCGCTCGAAAGCGGTGACGGCGATTGTGCCGCCCAGTTCCTTGGCGCGCTGGGCGACATACTGCGCCACGGTGAGGCTGTTTTCCTTAACGAAGGGCTGCTCCAGCAGGCAGACCTCGCTGAAATACTTTTTCACGCGGCCCTCTATGATCTTCTCCAGCACCTGCGGCGGCTTGTTTTTGTTCTTCTCGTCCTGCTGGAGCTGGGCGGCGTAGATGTCCTTCTCTTTGGCGACCGTCTCGGGGTCGGCCTTGTCCGCGCTCAGCCAGAGGGGCCGCATGGCGGCAATCTGCATGGCTACGTCGCGCCCCAGCGCGGCGACCTCCGCGCTGTCCTTGAGGTTGTCGGACACGTCCAGATGCACCAGCACGGCAATTTTACCGCCCATGTGTACATAAGCCGCGTTGACCGCCCCCACATAACGCGCGAAACGGCGGATTTTGATGTTCTCGCCGATGGTGAACACCTTGTTTTGCAGCGCGGCCTCAACGGTCTCAGCGGTGCGGTGGTACGGGGCGGCCATCAGAGCGTCCAAATCGGCGGGAGCCGTCTCTCCCACGGTGACGGTCATGTTTTTCAGGAACTCCTGAAATGAATCGCTCTTGGCGGCAAAGTCCGTCTCGGAGTTGATCTCGATCATCGCGGCGTTGCCCGTCGTCGGGCAGACGGCGGCGTAACACGCGCCCTCGGCGGCGATGCGCCCGCTTTTCTTGGCGACGGCGGCAAGACCCTTTTCGCGCAGGAACGCGACGGCCTTCTCCTGATCCCCGTCCGTCTCCTGCAGGGCCCTCTTGCAATCCATCATGCCCGCGCCGGTCATCTCGCGCAGGGCTTGTACGTCTTTGGCTGTGAAGCTCATATCGACAATCCTTTCCAGTCTATTTAATCAAATCCGCGGTATTCCCGCGGCGCGCGCGGCTCAAACCGTGGCGGGGTCTTCGGCGGCTTGCTGCTCCTCGGCGGCGATCTTTTCCTCGATATCCGAGCCTTGCCGGCCCTCCATCACGGCGTTGGCCATGGTCTGGGCGATCAGCTTGATGGCGCGGATGGCGTCGTCGTTGCCGGGGATGGGGTAGTCGATCTCGTCGGGGTCGCAGTTGGTATCGACGATCGCCACGATCGGGATGCCCAGCTTGCGCGCCTCTGCGATGGCGTTGCGCTCCTTGCGCGGGTCGACGATAAACAGCGCGCCGGGGAGCTTGCGCATTTCGCGCACGCCGCCCAGATATTTCTCCAGCTTTTGGATCTCGCCGCGCAGCTTGATGACTTCCTTTTTGGGGAGCATGTCGAAGGTGCCGTCCGCCTCCATCTTCTGGAGCTGCTGGAGGCGCGTGACGCGGCCGCGCATGGTCTTGAAGTTGGTCAGCATACCGCCGAGCCAGCGGGCGTTGACGAAGAACATGCCCACGCGGAGGGCTTCGTCCTTGATGGCTTCCTGCGCCTGCTTCTTTGTGCCGACGAACAGAAGCGTCTCGTTGTTCTGGGAAATCTCGCGCACGAAGTTGTAGGCTTCCTCCAGCTTCCGCACGGTTTTCTGCAGATCGACGATATAGATGCCGTTGCGCTCCGTGAAAATGTAGGGCGCCATTTTGGGGTTCCACCGGCGGGTCTGGTGACCGAAATGCACGCCGGCCTCGAGGAGTTGCTTCATTGAAACAACAGCCATTTTGGGGTTCCACTCCTTTATGAATATTGATTGTATCCGCCGCAGCGTTCATACGCGGGCCGCCACCGGACCGGGCCGGCATCGGCGTCCTTTGTCCCGCCGCGTGTGGAATTATGCCCCTCCCGGGGGCAACGCATGAGATTATACCACGGGGCCGGAGGAAATGCAAGGCTTTTTTGCAAGCGCCGCCGCGGGGCTGTTTTTGTATGAATCTCCGCCCAAAGGGCAACAATACTATCCCAAGCAAAATTCACCGGAGGGACCGCCATGCCCGTCATCGAAAACATCGTCGCCTTCGCGCCCGACGCGCTCCACGCGCGGGTCGCCGAGCATTTCCGCCGCCGCCACAGCCTGATCGAAATCCGAGAGGCGGGCGGCCAGCTGAGCTATACCTTTGACAAGGGCCTGTCCATCGAGTGCGTGCGCGTTCCCGTGCCCGAAAGCCGCACACTGGACAGCATCCGCGACGTCTACACCTTCGCCGGATATTTTGAGAACAATCTGGCCGCGCGGATGAACGTGAAGTTCAGCTGACCGGGGCGCGGCTGCTGTTCAGGACCGTGCCGGCCTCCAGCGCTCCGAAGGCGTATCCCCGCTCCAGAAAATACGGGATGATGATATCCAGCGCGGCGGGGAGGGTCTTGCGGATGCCGTCGTCGTGCAGCAGGATCACCAGGTCCTGCTCGTCCTTTTTGCGGGCGTCGCGGATGACGTTTTTCGCGATCGCGCCCGCGCCGAGAGGATACGCGCCGGAGTCGAGCGGGTCGATATCCCAGTCGTAGGCCGCATAGCCGCCGGCGCGGAAATACTCCGTGATTTTCAGCCGTTCGGCTTTGGGGACAAGCCTCGAGCGGCTGCCGCCGACCATGCGGCAGATTTTCGGCGACTGGCCGGTGTGGAGGAAAATCCAGTCCCGCAGACGCTCGAAGTCCTCTATATAATGGTCCGCCGAGGCATATATTCTGCGGGTCGCGTGCGTATAGCTGTGCAGGCCGAGGGCGTGGCCCTCGGAGAGGATGCGCCTGTACAGCGCGACGCGGGATTCGGAGGTCTGCCCCGTGACGAAGAAGGTCGCCTTGACGCCGTGCGCTTTCAGGGTATCCAGCGCCTTCTCCGTGATCCAGGAAGGCCCGTCGTCAAAGGTGAGGTAAATTTTGTACGGATTTTCCGCCCGGCCTTCGTCCCGGTCCGGGGCGGAAAGAGCGGCGGACAGACAGAAAAGGATGGAAAGGGCGGCCGTCAGGGACGCGGCTCGTTTGAGGCGTATCGACATACCAGATCACTCCGTTCTCTTGATAGACAACCCTATAGTTAGCCGAACGGAAACCGTCTATACCCGGCAAAAAACGCGCCCTCCCGCCGTAAAAACGGCGGGAGGGCCGGAGGTTCGGATTCCTTACTTGCAGCAGGCGTGCTTCAGCTCCCTGAAATCATTTCCCTCGACCACGTTGGGCGGGAAAAACTCATCGACGGGGAACTTGATGCGGCGGAACAACTCGCAGGGATTGTCCTCGGTCGATCCGACGCATTCCTTGTCGGGCAGACAGAAATCGACGACCGGGATCACAAGCTGCGTGTCGCGCTCCAGACGGATGATGGAGAACTGGCCGAGCGTGCAGTAGACGCGCTTCTCGTCGCCGCCCGTTACGATCTCGTCCTCAAACAGGCCGCTGATGTGTTCGGGCACGTCGATGAGGTCGCAGCAGGAATGCGCGCGGCAGTCGCAGGTGTCGACCAGCTTCACGTTCAGGCAGATCGGGTCCACGACCTCGACGACCGCGACCGGCATGTTCGCCTTGCGCATCAGCTGTTTGTCAAGACCGTTCAGGTTGGCCTGCGAGGAGAAGATTTTCGCGTTGCCTTCGCTGCCGAACAGGATGACGCGCTTGTCGAACGTGGCCAGACCGTTGACCTCGGTGGGGGCGCGCACGCCGCAGAAGGCGTCGACGGTCACCTTGTAGAAATACTTCACGTCCACCGTATAGAACCCGCGGTTGAACGATACGCTTTCTACGTCGATGTAAACCCAAATCAGCTCCGCGCGGCGGCATTTGACGTTGATCGCCTTGTCGACCAGCTCCTGCGCGCAGCGCGGCAGGTAGACGCGAAGGTCTTCGAGACAGTCCTTGTCGCGGCACGCGTCATAAATTTTTCGGGTGTGAACGCAAACGGCTTCTTTGGCTTGCGGGGGGGTCTTCCCCGCGGCGACGCCGGTTGCCGGGCCTTTCTCAGGCATAGCGGGTACCTCCTGGTTCATTAAATAGAATAGAAGGGCGGGGGCCGGGAAAGAGCCGCGCCGCGGTGTTCCGGCGGTTTTGAAACGCCCGCCGCGCCTTCATCTTCATGCTATGCCGCGCGGGCGGCGGGGGTGCGCGCGGAATTGACGGAAAAGAACGACGGAGGCACAGCCGTCACGAAAACGGTCGGAGAACCGGCGGCGCATGTCGAAATCTTTACGGCGGCGCCAGGAGAGCCAGCACATTGATGACCGGCTCCTCATAGGGATGGACCGCCTTGACGGCGTGTACCGTCCGCTCCAGGCTGCCGTCGCGGCAGCAGACCTCGACCTTATACTCCTCCTGCTCGCAAAGGACGCCGATCTCTCCG
>WRLJ01000144.1 GCA_009777685.1 Oscillospiraceae bacterium
GTTGACATTATGACGGCCTTCATGGCGCGGGTGCGCGATGAGCGGGGGTACACGCTCAAGGAGCTGAACCTGGGCGGCGGCTTCGGGATACGCTATACCGCCGCGGATCAGCCGCGCGGCATCCCTGAAAGCGTCGCCGTCACCGCCGGAGCGGTCCGCGCCGCCGCCGAAAAGCACGGATTGCCCCTTCCCGAGCTGGTCCTCGAGCCGGGCCGCAGCATCGTCGGCAACGCGGGCATCACCGTCTACACCGTCGGCGGCGTCAAGGATATCCCCGGCGTCCGCACCTACGTCTCGGTCGACGGCGGCATGACGGATAACCCGCGCTATATGCTCTACGGAGCCAGGTACGACATCACCCTGCCCGAACGGGCGGCGGAGGCAAAGACGCGAACCGTCACCCTGGCCGGGCGCTGCTGCGAAAACGAACTGCTGGGCGTCGATTTGCCCGTGCAGCCCGTCAAGGCGGGCGACTTGCTGGCCGTTCTCTGCACCGGCGCGTACAACTACGCGATGGCGTCCAACTACAACCGCATCCCCCGCCCTCCGGTGGTGATGGTGCGGGACGGCAAGGCGTCCGTCGCGGTACGGCGCGAAACATGGGAGGACTTGTTGCGCTGCGACTGTTAGGGGGTACCGTATGTTCATTGTCCCGATCCTCAGAGAGAACCCAGTCGCGTTGCTGTACATCCTGCCGATTCTGGTTATGACGCTGACGGTGCATGAGCTGTGCCACGGCCTGGCGGCCTTTCTGCTGGGCGACACCACGGCCAAGGAGCAGGGGCGTTTGAGCCTCAACCCCCTCAAGCACATTGATTTAATGGGCTTTATCGCGTTGATGATCGCGGGCTTTGGCTGGGCCAAGCCTGTCGGGGTCGATTTGCGGAACTTGAAAAAACCCAAGCGGGACTTCGCGCTGGTGGCCGCGGCGGGTCCGCTGTCCAACTTCACGCTGGCCTTCCTGCTGACCGTCGTCTTTGTGATCCTTTGGTATGCCGTCAGCCTCCAGCCGGAATCCGCGGCCGCGCAGGCGCTGTACTACGCCATCCTGATCAACATCGGTCTGGGCGTATTCAATCTTCTCCCCATTCCCCCGCTGGACGGAAGCCGTCTGGTTGCCGCCTTCCTGCCGGACCGTATCTATATCAAATACCTGCGAACCGAGCGCTTCGGCATGTTCATCATCCTCGCCCTTGTGATGCTCGGGGTTTTGACAGAATTTCTCTACACCCTGAGAACCGCCGTGTTCGAGGGCATGATCGGGGCCGCGGAGCCTCCTGTCCGGTTTCTCTACCAGCTGCTGACGCGATGAAAAAGAAATGGAGATATGGCCAATATGGACGCCCCCCTCACATTCCGTCTGGAAAACGTCGTCAAAGCCCGGCAGGAGGTCATGGAGGATTTTGAAGGTCCGCTGGATTTGATCCTTGACCTGCTGAAGCGCCACAAGATCGAGATCCAGGATTTGCGCATCTCGCTGCTGCTGGAGCAGTATCTGCTCTGGATGGAACGGCGGAAGAGCCTGGATTTGGAAATCGCCAGCGAGTTTATCGCCATGGCCTCGCATCTTGTTTACCTGAAAACCAAGATGCTTCTGACCTTAGGTTCTCCGGAGGAGGATGAGGAGGTCGACGAGCTGATTTTGGCCCTGCGCGAACGCCTGCGGCAGGAAGAGTACGAGCGCGCCCGTCAGGCCGCCGCGTTTCTGCGTGAACGCATGGATATCGGGCGCGGCCTGCTCACCCGCCCGATGGAAACGCTCTCTCCGGTCCGCACATACCCGTTTGTGCATGATAAGGCCCTGCTGATCGGCGCGGTGCATGACGTGGGCGTGCGCGCCCTGCGGAAAACGCCGCCGCCCGTAACGGTATTCGAGCGCATCGTCGCGCCGGAAAAGCATCCGGTCGGTGAAAAAATCGGCGGCATCCTGCGCACCCTGCGGGAAAAGGGAAAAACGCTTTTCCGCGCTCTGCTGAAGGCCGGCTCGCGCTCGGAGACCATCGCGGCGTTTCTGGCCGTGCTGGAGCTGTGCCGCACACGGCGGGTCACGCTGTCGGAGGAAGGTTTGGAATATGTAGTCGCCTTGCGGGAAACTGAGAATTAGAGGCGTGGTGGTTTTTCATGGATACACAAAAAATAGAATCTGTCGTCGAGGGTATACTATTCGCCTCCGGCGAACCGGTCTCCTTACAGCGTCTTTCGGAGGCGCTGGAGGCCGGAGCCGCTGAAACCGAAGCCGCCGTCACGGCCCTGGGCGACCGCTACCGCTTTGAGCGGCGCGGGATGCGCATCGTGGAGATGGACGGGCTGTTCCAGATGGTATCCTCCCCCGAGCACGCCGACATCATCCGCAAGGTGCTGGAGGAGCGCAAGCCCTCCCCTCTCAGCAAAGCCGCGCTGGAGGTTCTGAGCATCGCGGCCTATCACCAGCCCGTTACGCGCGCGGATATCGAGCGTATCCGCGGTGTAGACAGCTCCAACACCGTACAGCTTCTTTGCGACAAGGAGCTGATTGAGGAAGCCGGGCGTCTTGACGTGCTGGGCCGTCCCATGCAGTTCCGCACAACGCCGGTATTCCTGCGCGCGTTCGGCCTGCGCGATCTGGGCGATCTGCCCGATCTGGAGGAGCTGGAGGGCCAGATGTCCCTGCTGTTGAGCCGTCTGCGGGATGCTTCTCAGGACGCTCCTGCCGTACAGGACGGTCCTGACGCACAGGATGGTGACGCTGCCGAAGCCCCGGAGAGCGCGGAGGAGGCAGAGGTCCCGCCGCCGGAGATGCCGGCCTCGCGGGAGGAGGCGTCATGAACGGCTGGGGGATCGCGGGCATCGTAACCGGCGCGCTGTTTCTTCTCTCCCTGACGCCGGTTTTCGTGGTACTCCGTTCGGACGGGACGGCCGCCTCGACACGCGCATGGCTTTGGTTGGGCTTCCTGCGCTTCCGCCTGACAGGCCGCCATCTGGAAAGTCCGGTTAAGCACGCCGGGAAAATCAGGGCGCGGCTCACAGAGGAGAAAGAGGGCAAGGCTCCCGCCTTGCGGCAGTATATCCGGGGCGCGGAGGATATCCGGGAGCTTGTCTACCTGCTGAAACGCCTGATGCGACGTGTACTGCGGGTCTTCCGGATCGGAAAGCTGCACCTGACCGTCACCGTCGCCACGGACGACGCGGCCTCCACCGCGCTCTGGTACGGGCGCGCCGGCATGGCCGCCGGAATTCTGCTTCCGTTCCTGTATCGGCATTTGCGCGTCCGCAACGAACGCATCCGCATCCGGCCCGACTTCCAAAGCGAAAAGCCGTCCTTCTCTGTCTGGCTTCGGGTCACGACGACCCCGGCGGCGATGCTGTTTTTGGGCATATACGCGGTATTCGCGTTTTTGAAATTCTATCTTCCCCGCAAAACCGGCCAACGCGCGGCGCGTTCGGCTGAATGAAGAAAGGTGGTCAATCTCATGGACAAGGAAAACGCGGCGGGTCTCGTAGGCATGATGAACGCCTCCATGACTCAAATCAAGGAGATGGTGGACGTCAACACCATCGTCGGCTCCCCGATCCAGACGCCGGACGGCAGCACCGTGATTCCCGTCTCCAAGTGCAGCTTCGGCTTTGCCGTAGGCGGCTCGGAGTTCGGGCAAAGCAAGAACTTCGGCGGCGGCAGCGGCGCGGGCGTGACCGTCTCCCCCATTGGGTTTCTGGTCATCAACAGTCACAGCGTGAGCCTTTTGCCGGTCAATCCGCCCGCCGGGACCGCGCTGGACCGCGCCATCGAAATGGCTCCGTCCATGTTCGACAAGGTCTCGTCGCTGTTTAAGAAGGACAAAGAATCCCAGGAGTAAACCGCCGCCCTCGGGGAACACTGCTCCTTGAGGTGGTATACGCGTGATTCGACGTTTTCTTTGTCTTGCCCTGACGGCGGCCTGCTTCATCCCGTCCGCCGCCGCGGCCGCTCCCGCCGCGCCCGCGACCGGCGCCAAAGCCTTTGTTCTGATGGATTCCGCGACGGGGCGCGTCCTCTCCGGACGCAACGCGGACAGCCCGATGCTGATTGCCAGCACCACAAAGATCATGACGGCCCTTGTGGTTCTGGAATGCGCCGGCGCCGGCGGCGTTATGACCATCCCCGCCGAGGCGCAGGGCGTGGAGGGCTCCTCCATGTACGTCCGCGCCGGAGAGAGCTACCCGGTCTCCGAGGTCCTCAGCGGGCTGATGCTGCTCAGCGGCAACGACGCGGCGGTCGCCCTGGCCATCCACTGCGCGGGCAGTGTCGGGGCGTTCGCGGAGCGCATGAACGCCAAGGCCGCCGAGCTGGGCATGGCAAACACCGTTTTTCACAACCCGCATGGGCTGTGGGATGAAAACATCTCCACCGCGCGGGATATGGCGGTTTTGGCTTGCGCGGCGATGCGCTCGGAAGCGTTCGCCTCCATAGCCGCCCAAAAATACGCCCGCGTCGGCTCCATGACGGCGCGCAACCACAACCGGCTCCTGTGGGCCCTGCCCGGCTGTGAGGGCCTCAAAACAGGCTTTACCCGAAAGGCCGGCCGGTGTCTGGTGACCAGCACAAAGCGCGGCCTCTCACGCTTTATCGTCGTTACGCTGAACGACGGCAGCGACTGGCGCGACCACAAAGCCTTAACCGAATTTGCGTTTGCGGAATACCCCTGCCGCGCGCTGGCGCAGGCCGGGGAGGCTTATACCGTTCCCGTGGCCGGAGGAACCCTGGGCGAGGCGATATTGGAAGCCGCGGACGGCATTGCCCTGCCGCTCAGCGCGGCGGAGCTGGAGCGTGTGAAAACAGAGGTCCGTTTCGCGCGGTTTTTCTGGGCTCCGCTGCGAAAAGGCCAGGTCTGCGGCTCGATCCGCGTATCCCTTGACGGGGAAACGCTTTCCGAGACGCCGCTGACCGCCCGCGACGATATTCCCGCACGCACCGGGAGGAGGAAACGGACTTGAGCGCACCCGGCGGACCCGAGCGCCTGCAAAAGCTGATCGCGGCCCGCGGGATGGCCTCCCGCAGGGCCGCCGAGGAATGGATTGCCCGGGGGCGCGTGAAGGTGGACGGAGCGGTCGCCTCTTT
>WRLJ01000145.1 GCA_009777685.1 Oscillospiraceae bacterium
GGTCATCGCCTCGACGATCACGGCGACGCCGGAGGGTCCGTAGCCCTCATACCGCACCGTTTCATAATGGTCGCCGCCGCCGGCGCCCGACGCGCGCTCAATGACGCGCTTGACGTTGTCGGACGGCACGTTTCCGGCGCGCGCCTTGGCCATCACGTCCTTCAGGCGCGGATTGGCGGCCGGGTCAGGACCGCCTTCGCGGACGCATACAATGATTTCGCGCGACAGCTTGGTAAAGAGCTTGGCCCGCTGCGCGTCGGTTTTTTCCTTCCGGTGCTGTATATTCTTCCATTTGGAATGGCCTGCCATACACACTGCTCCTTCTCTGTTTACGCCTGCCGCGCGCCTGTCCTTTCAAACCCCATGATCCATTCGATAACCTTCGGCAGGCACAAATCCCAAAATTTCCAGGTATGCGCCTGGCCGGGGGTTTCGCGCCAGATCACGCGGTATCCCTGCCGCTCTATGTGCCGGTAAAGCTCCCGGTTCAGAGGGCATAAGTAGTCGTCCGCGCCGACGGCCATGTATACGTCGGGCCTGGGCTCCCGGCAGGCTTCCGCCAATTGGAATATATCGTTCTCCGGACTGAGTTCGCCGCCGAACACGCGCCGGATCATCGTCGCGATCACCTCGTTGTCCGTCTCTTTGAGCTGCGCTTTCGCCATGCGCCGGCTGATCGGCGCGGCGCTCAGCGCGGCGACCGCGCGGAAGCGTTCGGGACAGCGGAAGCCCAGCTTCAGCGCGCCGTAGCCGCCCATCGACAGACCCGCCGCGAACGTCGTCTCCCGATTCGGCCTGATGCCCAGCAGGCTCTCCATCAGCGCGGGAAGCTCCTCGCTGACGAACGTCCAGTAGCGCGGCCCGCCGTCGGCCATATCCGTCCAAAACCCGCGCATGGTGCTGGGCATGATCACCGCGATGTTTTGCTCCTCGACATACCGCTCCAGCGAGGTCAGCCGCTGCCAGCCCGTATGGTCGTCGCCCAGCCCGTGCAGCAGGTACAGCGTCCGGCGCGGGCCTTCAAGGGGCTTCTGCCACGGGTGCTGCTGGGGCAGCAGGACGTTCATGGCGACTTGATGGAGCAGGGCCTCGGAATAACAGTGCAGTTCAAGGAAAGCCATAGATGCGCCTCCGTCGGTTCAGTATTTTTCTTATTATACCATGTCAAGCGCCCCGGACGCAAGTGAATTGCGTCCTCATGCGCTCTTCGCCGCAGGCGCATTATACCATGTCAAGCGCCCCGGACGCAAGTGAATTGCGTCCGGGGCAGGGTAAGAGCATTTTTTCGGCCGGCCACGGCATTCTCATTCCCATGAATTTGCACACACCCTGTAGGGGACGCGGCCCTCCGCGTCCCGCAAAGCATCCCCAACGCACCCGGCGCGGGAAACGGCGGACGCACAGAGTGCGTCCCTACATATACGTCATGTTTTAGATTTTACATTGTACGACAAAGATGTCATGTTAGGGCAGTTCCCTGTGGAGACAGCAAAGAAAGTGCAAGGGTATGGCCGGGAAGAACAAAGAAGGCAAAAAGAGAGAAAACCCGAAGTCGAGGCCAGGACAGCCCAGAAAAGCCCCTTACGGTAAACAGCCGTGTCTCGCACAAACAAAACCCCCGTATGAAAAGGCAGGGGGGCTGGGGGCGGCACGCCCCCAGTGGGGGGTCTGGGGGAGACCTCCCCCAGAAAGCCGCCTTAGCACTACAGAAACCAACCGGCGGACGGTAAACGGTGAAAACCCAGAAACCTTTCCCCGAAGTTTGCGGATAACCTGCGGACGAACGGAGTTCGTCCCTACAGAGGGTTGTTCCCTGCGGGGCGGCGGGGACCCCCTATATCTTCCCTTGCAGCACCAGCACCCATAGCACACAGGTGCCGACCACAAAGACGGACGCGATCAGAACTCCTGGGTTGAGCTTGCCTTTCCGGTCCGGCTCTTCCACGGGCGGCATCATACGGGATTTTTGGAGCGCCGTTTTGACAGGCTTATACAGCATCATGGTAAAGGCCGCGTTCACGCCGCCCTTGATGAGGTTGAACGGGAGAAACGCCGGGATCAACAGCGCCGCGATTTCCTCCCGGGGACGGGCCATGTACAGCGGCGTGATCAGATAATTCCACAGGATCATCACAGCCGTCGTCAGCAGCCACGCGGCCGCAAGGCCGATCACCGCGCCCGTCAGGCTGCGCCTGCGCTTGTAAAGGAAAGCGGCTGTACAGGCAAAGGAACACCCCGAAATGACATTCATCAAAAAGCCGATCACGCCGTTTTCACTGACCGTAAACATTTCCGCAAACGCAACCATGACCGTCATAGCCAGCGCCGCCAGAGGCCCGTAAAGAAACCCGCCGATCGTGATGATGACGTCTTTCGGGTCATACTTCAGAAACAGCACCACCGGTATCCGCCCGAACACCATCACAACATAGGCGATCGCGCTCAGCATAGCCAGAACGCAGAGCTTTTTAAGGTTGAATCTCATGAATATCCGCCTCCCGCATCCATAAGCGCGCCCCTGAAACCTCGTTTCAGGGGCGCGCGATTTCCATACACGGAAACCTTGCAAACGGCCATAGACCGTCCTTCGCTTCTCTCATCCAGACTGTTACTGTCGGTTTGGGACTCACACCCAATCAACCGCGGAAAACGCGGCTCGCGGACTGATGGCGTGTACCGCCAATTACCGCCGGTGGGGACTCACACCCCGCCCCGAAGCTATTGAGATTAGACTTCATCTGCTGTGTCACCTTGCGTCACACCCGGCGGGCGGTCGCAAAAACCCCTCTGCTTACGCTCGCAGGCTCGCTAGAGCGCCGGGGTGTTTTGCTTCCTGCCGGGTTACGCAAGCGCTCTTTTGCTGTCACCTTGCGTCACACCCGGCGGGCGGTCGCAAAAACCCCTCTGCTTACGCTCGCAGACTCGCTAGAGCGCCGGGGTGTTTTGCTCCCTGCCGGGTTACGCAAGCGCTCGTCGCTTTTAGTCGTTGTACAGCTTGATAACGACGCCCGAACCGACGGTCCGGCCGCCCTCGCGGATCGCGAAGCGGAGGCCTTCCTCAATGGCGATGGGGGTGATCAGCTCAACATCCATTTCGATGTTGTCGCCGGGCATACACATCTCCACGCCCTCGGGCAGATTGATGACGCCGGTCACGTCCGTCGTGCGGAAGTAGAACTGCGGGCGGTAGTTGCCGAAGAACGGCGTATGGCGGCCGCCCTCTTCCTTGGTCAGAACATAGACCTGACCCTGAAACTTCGTCAGCGGCTTGATGGAACCGGGCTTGGCCAGAACCTGTCCGCGCTCGATCTCCGTCTTGTTGACGCCGCGCAGCAGACAACCGGCGTTGTCGCCCGCCTCGGCGTAGTCCAAGGTCTTGTGGAACATTTCGATGCCGGTGACGACAGTCTTGCGCGTCTCGCGAATGCCGACGATCTCAACCTCGTCGCCCATCTTCAGCTGACCGCGCTCGACGCGGCCCGTGGCGACCGTGCCGCGGCCGGTGATGGTGAACACGTCCTCGACGGGCATCAGGAACGCCTGATCGGCCTTGCGCTCGGGGGTGGGAATCCAGCTGTCCACGGCATCCATCAATTTCAAAACACACTCGTATTTCGGGTCATTCGGGTCGGTGGACTCGCACTCCAGCGCCTCCAGGGCGGAACCCATGACGATCGGGATGTTGTCGCCGTCGAACTCGTACTTGGACAGCAGCTCGCGGATTTCCATCTCGACCAGCTCCAGCAGCTCGGGGTCGTCGACCTGATCGACCTTGTTCATGAACACAACGATCTGCGGCACACCGACCTGACGGGCCAGCAGGATATGCTCACGCGTCTGGGGCATAACGCTGTCCGGAGCGGACACGACAAGAATGGAGCCGTCCATCTGCGCCGCGCCGGTGATCATGTTTTTGATATAGTCGGCGTGACCGGGGCAGTCGACGTGCGCGTAGTGGCGGGCGTCGGTTTCGTACTCGACGTGCGCGGTGTTGATGGTTATGCCGCGCTCGCGCTCCTCGGGCGCTTTGTCGATGGCGTCATAGGCTTCATATTTCGCCTTGCCCTGAAACGCCAGAACCTTGGTAATGGCGGCGGTCAGGCTGGTTTTGCCGTGGTCAACGTGGCCGATGGTCCCGATGTTGACATGCGGTTTGGTGCGCTCAAATTTTTGCTTACCCATGATTGATAATCCTCCTCGTAACATTTCCTCTTGTCATTCTATCGAAAGTCGGACAGAAATGCAAGGGTTTTTTGAAATTTTGATTTTCCATCGCGTCCTTTGGCCCGGATTCCCTGTTCCGGACGGACAGACGCGCCGAAAACTAGCGCTGTTCCACGAGCTTTTCCTGCAAGCTCGCGGGTATTTCGATGTAGTGCGAGGGTTCCATCGAATAGTTGCCGCGCCCTTGCGTGCGGGAGCGCAGCTCCGTGGCGTAGCCGAACATCTCGCTCAGCGGCACGGACGCGTTCACCTGCTGCGCGCCGGGCTTGGCCTCCATGCTGCTGATCTGCGCGCGGCGGCTGTTCAAATCCCCGATCACGTCGCCGAGGTAATCCTCCGGAACGGTCACGGCGACCTTCATGATCGGCTCGAGCAGAACCGGCCCCGCCTGCCGGCAGGCCTCCTTAAAGGCCATGGAGGCGGCGATTTTGAAGGCAATCTCCGAGCTGTCCACCTCGTGGTAGGAACCGTCGTAGAGCGTAACCTTCACGTCCACGACCGGATATCCGGCCAGCACACCGGCCGGCATCGCGTCTTCGACGCCCTTCTGGACGGCGGGGATAAATTCCTTCGGGACGCTGCCGCCGACGGTCTTGTTGATAAACTCAAAGCCCTTGCCCGACTCGTTCGGCTCAACAATGATCTTAACGTGGCCGTACTGACCGCGCCCGCCGGACTGTCTGGCGTACTTATGGTCAATGTCCGCGCTTTTGCTGACGGTCTCCTTATAGGCGCCCTGCGGCTTTCCGACATTGGCCTCCACCTTGAATTCGCGCAGTAACCGGTCAACGATGATCTCCAGGTGCAGTTCTCCCATCCCGGCAATAATGGTCTGGCCGGTTTCCGT
>WRLJ01000146.1 GCA_009777685.1 Oscillospiraceae bacterium
GGTCTATATATTCAAGACCCGACGTCCCACATTGCCACAGGCCATTATACAGCTTGTGCGCGCGGCGGTACAGGTCTTGCTGCTCCGCGTCCAGAAATTCCGGGACCGGCCGGGCCAAGTCATCGCCGTCAAGGATGGGCATAGGCGTTGGCTCCGGCGTTGGTTCCGGTGTTGGCTCCGGCGTTGGTTCCGGTGTTGGCTCCGGCGTATGCGCCGGGGCCGCCGGAGACGGCGGCGGATCGCCGGACCCCTGGACCCAACCGGAGCTTCCTCCGCACCCGCTCCCGGAAAACAGCAGCAGAGCCGCCAAAACTAACATCCAGATTTTTCTATGCTGCATCAACACCACTCCCTCAATCTCATTATACTCCCCGGCAAAAGATGCGTCAACGCGCAAATAGAACCTCCCCGATCGGCACACACTAAGAGCCCGCCTTTCGGCGGGTTCAATTTTTACGGGGGAATGCGGCATGTATCAAAGGCGAACCGATCTGGCCATGGAGGCCCGCGAGCTGTGGCGGGAGAGCGCGGGAGAGCAAACCCAGCTGCCCGGCGTAATCGCGCGGGAATACACGAGACACGGATGCGGCATCACGCACATCCACATCACCGACGCTCAGGGCGAGCAGGCGCTGGGCAAGCCTGCCGGACGCTATGTTACCGTCGAGCTGGAGGGCCTGCAAAGCCCGGAGGGCTTTCATGACGCGGTGGAGGCCGTCACCGCCGAGCTCGCGCCGCTACTGGAGTCCGCGCGCGGCGGGCACGTTCTGGCCGTGGGGTTGGGCAACCGCGCCATCACACCGGACGCCGTCGGTCCCGCCGTCATTGAGCAGATGATGGTCACCCGGCATCTGGTCGACCGCCTGCCGGACATGTTCGGGAGCCTGCGTCCCGTCTCGGCGCTCTCGCCGGGCGTGCTGGGCACGACGGGCATGGAGAGCGCGGAGATCATCCGGGGCGTCGTCGAGCGCACGCGGCCCGAGCTGATTCTGCTGTTCGACGCGCTGGCCTCGCGGAGCCTGTCGCGCCTGTGCCGGACGCTGCAAATCGCCGACACGGGCATCACGCCCGGCTCCGGCGTGGGCAACGCCCGGGCGGCGCTGAATCAGGACAGTCTCGGCGTGCCGGTCGTGGCCGTCGGCGTCCCCACCGTCGTGGAGGCCGCCACGCTGCTGACGGACCTGGCCGGAGAGGCGGGCCTGCCGGAGGTGGACGAGACGACGCTGAAGGGCTATACGGGCAATCTGATCGTCACCCCGAAGGACATCGACAAAACGATCGAGGAAATCGCCCGCGTCGGGGCCTACGCCGCCAACCGCGCCCTTCACCCGTCCCTGTCGGTGGAGGACATCGCGGCGTTTCTGGCCTGACGCGCCCGCGCGGTACAATCCGTCCGCCCCCCGGCGGCTGATAGGGCGGAACGGACGCGCGGAGACTATTGTCAAGCCTCCTCCGATGTGATAAAATGGGCGGACAGGAGGAGTGCCCATGCCCTACGTTTATACGCGCAAGGTCCAGTTTTACGAAACCGACGCGATGGGCGTCGTCCATCACTCCAACTATATCCGCTGGTTTGAGGAAGCCCGCGTCGGGTTCATGGAGGATATGGGCTTCGGCTACGACCGGCTGAATGATTTGGGCGTGGATATCGCCGTGACGGGCGTGAACTGCGAGTACCTCTCCATGACGCGGTTTGGCCAGACCGTCACGGTCCGGGCGCGGCTGGCCGTCCTCAGCCACGCGCGCATGACCGTGCGCTATGCGGTCTCCGACGCCGCCTCCGGCGCGCTCCGCGTGACCGGCGAGACGCGCCATGGCTTTCTGAGCCGCGAAGCCAACCGCCCGGTCGCCCTGAAGAAAGCCGTGCCTGAGCTGTACGCCCTCTTCGCGGGCAAGCTGGAACCGGATGAATAAGACGCCCGTTTTACTGCACGTTTGCTGCGCGCCCTGCTCGGTCGCCTGTGTCCGCCTCCTGCGGGACGAGGGAGCGGAGCTGCTGGGCTTCTGGTACAACCCGAACATACACCCGTCCGCCGAGTACGCGGCGCGGCGCGACGCGCTGACCGGCTACGCCGCCTCTGCCGGCCTGCCTCTGGTCACGCGCGGTGAATACGGCCTGCGGGCCTTCCTCGCCAGTGTCCCGGCGGACCGGGACGCCCGCTGCGCCGCCTGCTACGCGATGCGCCTGGACGCCGCCGCCCGGACCGCCGCCGAACACGGCTGCGGAGCCTTCACCACGACCCTGCTGATCAGCCCTTACCAGCGCCATGAGCGGATCGCCGAAGCGGCGGAGGCCGCCGCGGAGCGCCACGGCGTCGCGTTCCTGTACCGCGATTTCCGCCCCGCCTTCCGCGAGGGCCAAAACACCGCGCGGCAGCTGGGCCTGTACCGCCAGAAATATTGCGGCTGCGTGTTCAGCCGGGAAGAACGACAGGAGGCAAACGCGCGGCGTTTGCCGTAGGAGTGTTGTCATGTACGATTCTGTGCCCGATATGTCCCCCGGCACGCGGCCGTGCGCCCGCTGCCAAAACCCGCTGACGGCGGAGGCGGCTTTCTGCGGCGCGTGCGGAAGCCCCGCGCCGCCGCTCCCCCGGACGGAGCCGCGGGAGCGTCCCCTGCGGACCGGAGAGGTCGTGCTGATTGAGCTGATCTCATGGCTCCCGCCGGTCAACCTGATCGCCTGGCTGGTGTGGATGCTCCGCCCCGCCTGCGTTCAGCGCGCCCGTATCGCGCAGGCCAAGCTGATCGTCAGCTGTATCCTGCTGGCCGGCGTTTCGGCGGTTATTTTGCTGATGGCGGCGCTAATCAGCGGCGGCGTACTGGAAACACTGCCCCTGCCGTCTCTGGAATGGCCGTAAAACCGACCCCGGTCCCGGCTTGACGCGGGGGCGGATTTGCGGTAAAATAGGATATAGTTTTGACTATACAGCAAGGAGCGTTCCCCTTTGCGTTTGCGCAAAAGAAAAAACCTCGCGCCGCGTCTGGAGCGTGTCGGCGCGCTGCTGTGGCCGCGGGACGCGGCGGCGTTTGCGGGCGGCCGCCCCCTGATCGTCGAGATCGGCTGCGGCATGGGCGGCTTTGTCACGGCTCTGGCCGGGGCCGCCGGCTCCGGCGGCGCGTTTCTGGCCGTGGAGCGCGATGCCAATGTCGCCGTGCGGGCCATGGAGCGCGTGCGGGAGGCGGGGCTTGACAATGTCCGTTTCCTGCTGGCTGACGCCGGCCAGCTGGCCGGCATTCTGGAGCGCGGCAGCGTGGACACGCTGTACCTGAATTTCTCCGACCCCTGGCCGCACCGCAGGCACGCGCACCGCAGGCTGACGCACCGCCGCTACCTGCGTCTCTACCAAATTCTGCTGAAGCCGGGCGGGACGCTGGCCTTCAAGACCGACAACCGGGACCTGTTCCGCTTTACCCGGCATGAGCTGGAGGCGGAAAACTGGCGCATCACGGCCCTTGACGAAGACCTGCCCGACGGCCCCGATAATATCCCGACCGAATACGAGGCCCGCTTCCGCGAAAGCGGCCGTCCCATCTTCCATATCCAAGCCGCACCCGGCTCTCCCCCGGAGGTGTAACGCACATGCAACGGATCGAGGCCTGCTGCCTTGCCTCCCATATCGGCGCGACCGCACAGACGGGCGCGCTGCAATGCGTGTGCGATCTGAACACGCGCACAATCCTCCAGTGCAGCGGTATGCTGAAGACGGCCCGGGGGCCGCAAAACCCCGTCGGCCTGACCTGCTGGCAGGCGTTCGCGCCGGGCTCGGAGGGGCCTTGCTTCGGTTGTCCCGTATCGGAGCTGGCGGGAGCCGCCGGCAAATCCGTCGAGCGGGAGCAGCCGGACCCGGATACGGGGCGGCACTATCTGCGCACCGATTCCCTGATCCCGCTGGAGGACGGGCGGAGCCTGCATCTAATCCACTCGCTGGACATCACCGATGTCAGCGAAACGCGCCGGCAGTTACAGCACGACATGCTGCTGATCGACCTGCTGACCAACCTTTCCCTGACGTTCGCTTCCTCGGACAGCTTTGACCAGAAGGTCAACCGCGCCCTGTCCACCACGGGCCGCTTCCTGGGCGTCGACCGCACCTATATCCTCAAGGATTATCCAGAAAAATGCCACTACCTGCGCAGCAATATATGGCTCAATCCCGACGTTCCGCAAAACGATGATCTGGACGCCGGAAAATTCGATTATATCGTCCGCTATGACGGCAACAACGCCGATTATGTCAGCCTTGCCTCGCAGGTGCCCGTATGCTTTGCGGACCTGGCCGGTCTGCCCGCGTCCATGCGCAGCCGCTGGGAGGGCTATGACATCATCAGCCTGATGGCCATCCCCCTCCACGCGGACGGGCGGTACTGGGGCGTTCTGTCCTTTGATATGTGTACCGGACCCCGCCGCTGGAGCGACAGCGACCTGCGCCTGGGGCAGGCCGTGGGCGGCATCCTGTCCGCCGCCATCGAGCACAACCGCGTCGAGGCCGGCCTGCACACCGTGCGGACGACCCTGGACGCTGTGCTGAACGCCGTGCCCGACATGATTTACTGGATGGACGACCAGTACACCATCCTCGGCTGCAACCGGCGTTATGCCGACCATCTGGCGCGCCTGCCCAAGGACATCGCCGGCAAAACCGACTTCGACCTCTATCCGACCGCCGCCGCGCAGGCCCTGCGGCGCGAGGATGCCCTCGTCTTTGAAACGCGGGAGCCGTTTTTCAGCGAGGAGCGCTCTGTTCCAACGCGGGACGGCCGGACCCTCTGGCTGACCGCCGGAAAATTCCCCGTTTTCGACGCCGCGGGCAAGGCCGTTTTACTGCTGTGCGTTCTGCGGGACGTTTCCGAGCTGAAAAAGCGCAAGGAAAGCGAGCTGGAGCATCTGCACCGCGACGAGGGACTGCAATCCGTCATCCGCACCGTTGAATCCGCGGGCCGCGCGAAGATCGAGTTTCTGTCCCGTATGAGCCACGAGGTCTGGAAGCCCATCAACGATATCATCGACGCCTCGGCCCTGGCGGCCGGCGCTTTGGCGGAGGACGGCGGGAGCTTGCCCGA
>WRLJ01000147.1 GCA_009777685.1 Oscillospiraceae bacterium
CTATCATTCCAAGCCGTATCAGCAACCGTATTCAGAGGCAGATCGACGAAGCTGAATACAAAGAGCGCCATTTGGTGGAAAACCTGTTTCAGAAACTGAAAAACAAACGCCGCTTTGCCACTCGCTATGATAAGTCTGACGCCCTCTTCTTTGCTGTCGTTTTACTTTCCGCTGCTCTCATTTGGTTAGTTTGACGGTTTGAAGAAAGCCTCTACGGGGTTTTGCGCCCCGCCCTAGACATACGTCATGTTAGGGCAGTTCCCTGTGAAGACAGCAAAGAAAGTGCAAGGGTATGGCCGGGAAAAACAAAGAAGACAAAAAGAGAGAAACCTAGAAACCGAGGCCAGGACAGCCCGGAAAAGACCCTTACGGTGAAAGGCTGTGCCTTCCCGCAAGCAAAACCCCCGTATTACCCGCGAGAGGGCCTGGGGGACTGCCAAGTCCCCCAGTGGGGGGCTCCGGGGGAGACCTCCCCCGGAAATGCCTGAAGACTACCCAAACCCACAGCCGGACGGGCAAACGGTGAAAGCCCGTTCCCCGAAATTTGCAGATAACCCTGTGGGACGCCGAGGTCTGCGTCCCCTACGGTGTGTGCGGTGGGGTAAACGCGGCGCAACGCCCCCCCCTTTGACTTTCCCTGTCCAAAACAGTATAATCATATCCAGATCGGGGGGTTCCCCTTTCTGAAAAACCATCCGCGCAAGGGAGGGGTTCCGCGATGAAGCAATACCACATCGCCCTGGACGAGACGCAAATCGCGCGCTACGTCATTCTGCCCGGTGACCCCGGGCGGTGCGAGGCCATCGCACGGTATCTGGACGGCCCCGCGTTCGTGGCGCGGAACCGCGAGTATACGACATGGGAGGGCTACCTCGGCGGCGAGCGCGTGCTGGTCACGTCGACCGGCATCGGCGGGCCCAGCGCGGCCATCGCGCTGGAGGATCTGGCGGCGCTGGGCGCGGATACCTTCATTCGCGCCGGAACCTGCGGCGGCATCGCGCTGGAGGTCTGCGGCGGGGACGTGGTGATCGCCTCCGGCGCGGTGCGGCACGAGGGAACCAGCCGCGAGTACGCGCCCCTCGAATACCCCGCCGTGCCCGGCTTTGCCGTGCTGAACGCGCTGGCGCGGGCCGCCGGGGAGCTGGCGCTGAACCACCACATCGGCGTCGTACACTGCAAGGACAGCTTTTACGGCCAGCACAGCCCGGCGCGGATGCCCGTGGCCGACGAGCTTTTGTACAAATGGGAGGCGTGGCGGCGGCTGGGCGTTTTGGCCAGCGAGATGGAGAGCGCCGCGCTGTTCACGGCCGCCGCCGCGCTGGGCGTGCGCGCCGGCGCGTGCTTCTCCGTCGTCTGGAACAAGGACCGGCGGGCCCAGGGCCTGCCCGACGACGAGCGCCACGACCCGGCGGACGCCGTCCGGCTGGCGGTGCGGGCGATGGAGCTGCTGATCGAAAGCGGCGGATGAGCCGTTGCGCCTGTTTTTTTCGCAGGGCAATCTAATTTCCGGCAAAAGGTACAAACGCATGGACAGGGATGTAGGGCGCGACGCCCCCGGCGCGCCGTGTTCCCCAAACGCGTAGCCCGCCCTAAAATCCTCCGTCACGCCTTGCGGCGTGCCACCTCCTTTACGAAAGGAGGCTTGCGCGTCCTTTCAGGCTCCTTTCCTAAAGGAGCTGTCGGCGAAGCCGACTGAGGATTGACAAAGTTCCCGCACCGCCCGTATTTCCCCAGCCGCGCACAATGGGCGAACCCCGGCGCGATGTGGGCATCGCGCCCTACGCGGGGCGGGGCGCAAAACCCTGTAGGGACGACCGCCCCCGGTCGTCCGAAAACAGGCGGAAATCACGCGGGTGTTCCCGATTTTACGCGCACCGGCGGACGGTCGGGGGCGACCGTCCCTACAGAGGGTGTGCAATAGGACGGAAAATAGAATGACGTGCTTTTTTTCGTTTTTCGCTGGTAATTCGCGGCGCGGGGTGGTATGATGGAGGGTAGGGCCGGACGCGGCCCTGATGAACGGGACGGGTATACGGAGGTGGATCCCTTTGGAGCATGTCGACCTGATCAACCGCATCATCGAGGCGGAGCAGGAGGCGCAGCGCATCGCCGGTCAGGCGCGGGACAAGCTCGGCGCGCTGCCGGAGGAATTGAAGGGCGAGACCGACAAGCTCCGCAAGGAGCTCTATAAACGCGCCGACCGCCGCATCGACGAGGTGCGCGCGCAGGAACAGGAATGGGCCGCCCGGCGCGTCGCGCAGATGGAAGCCCGTCACGCCGCCGATCTGGCCGCCCTTGAGCGCTCGTTTGCCGAACACCGGCAGGAATGGGCCGACAGGCTGCTGGATATGGTGACCGGGAGATAAGGCATGGACCGTTTGGGCCGATACGGAGCGGTGGCCGCCAAGGCGCGCTGCCTGTGGGGACTGCGCCTGCGCGCGGAGGATTACCGGCGCATGGCCGCCGCGCGGACGCTGCCGGAGCTGGCCGGGCTTCTGCGCGCGCATCCGCGCTGGGGCCGCGCGCTGGAGGGCGTGGACTTCTCCGACATCCACCGCTACGCGCTGGAGGAGCTTCTGCGGCGGTACCATCTGGAGGAGCATCTGCGGCTCTATCCCTACCTAAACCGGGACGACCGGAGGTTTCTGGACGCCCCCGTGCTGGAGACGGAGCTGTCCCAGATTATGCGATACCTGCAATTGGCGCGCGCGGGCCGCGCCGCGGAGTATTCCTATACGCCCTCGCCGCATCTGGCGCGCCGCTCGCGCGTCAACTACGCCGCCCTCTCGGAGGCGACCACCTACGACGGCCTGATCGGGGCGGTGTCGGAGACGGGCTATGCCGCCGTTCTGCGCCGCCTGAAGCCCCGCGCGGCCTCCGGCGGAGACCCCGGCTCCGCGGACGCCGGCTTCCCGCCGTTCACGCTGGTGGAGGCCGCGCTGTTTTCCCACCATTTTCACGCGCTGCTGTCGCTCATACGCGCCCGCAAGGACCCCGTCCTGCGCAAATGGCTGCTGGAAAACGTGGGCCTGGAGGCGGACTTGCAAAATCTCGCGGTGATTTTGCGCGTCAAGCGGTACTATCCGGGCATGGAGGGGCAGTATTTCGGCTATCTCCTGCCCGTCCGCCGCTATCTGACGCCGGAAACGCTGCGCAGGCTGTGCGCCGCGGAAAGCGCGGACGCCGCCGCCGCGATCCTGCGCGAGACCCGTTACCGGCCGTATTTTCAGGACCGGGACGTCCAGCCGGAGCGGCTGATGGCCCGCATCCGTTACGAACACAGCCTGCGCGGCATCCGCGAGCCGTCGCCGTCGGTGGTCACGCCGCTGTCGCTGCTGTATCTGACGCAGATAGAGCTGAGCAACATCGTCCACCTGATCGAATGCGTGCGGTATGATATTTCGCCGGAGGAAGCGCTGACCTATGTTGAGGGAATTTGACCGGAGGTGAATCGCGTTGGCTGTGTCTCCCATGAAGCTGGTGACCATCGCGGGGCCGCTGGAGGATTTCGACCGGACGATCCGCCATTGCGTGATCAACCGCGAGTTCCATCCGGAGTCCGCGCTGAACGTCATGAAACAGGTCAAGGGGCTGTTCCCGTTTGAGCGGGACAACCCCTTCGCGGAGCTTCTGCGGCAGGCGCAAATCGTCTCCGACCGCACGGGCGTCGCGCTGGATTACCGCGAGTTTCCCGAGGACGCCTATCGCGCGGAGGACGCCGCCGCGCTGTTTGCCTGCCTCGAGGAGCGGTTTTCCTCCCTGATGGAAGAACGCGAGGCGCTGCTGGCGCGCATCGAGGACGACCGGCAGATTTTGATCCAGTTGGAGCATGTGCGGGAGGTCAATGTCCCGCTTCAGGATTTTTTCCGCTTCACCTATGTCAAATTCCGCTTCGGGCGGCTCCCGAGGGAAACCTACGCCGGATACAGGCGGCATATCGAGGACCGCCGGGACGTGTTTTTCTTTGAGACGAGCCAAGAGCGCGACTTTGTGTACGGGATGTACATGACCCCGCGCCCGAGCGCGGACAGGATCGACTCGCTGTTCGCCTCCTTCCAGTTTGAGCGCATCCATCTCAGCGACCGCATGGAGGGCACCGGCGACGAGGCCGCCCGCTCCATTTCCCGGGACATACAGGCCTCCGGAGAGCGCGTGGCGGCCATCGACGCGGAGCTGGCGCACCTGCGCCGTGAGGAAAGCGAGGATTTCCTGCGCTGCTACTCGTTCGTGCGCTATATGAACGACTCCTGCGAGACGCGCCGCTTTGCCGCGCACACGGGCGAGAGCTTTTATATCCTGGGGTGGGTGCCGGAAAGCGAATTTAGCGAGTTTACCAAAAATCTGGATTCCCACGCGGGCCTCAACTATGTGGTCGCCAGCGAGGACCCGGAGAGCCTGTCCGATCTCACACCGCCGGTGAAGCTGAAAAACGCGCGCCTGTTCCGCCCGTTTGAGCCGTTTGTCGGCATGTACGGTCTGCCGGCCTATAACGAGATTGACCCGACGCCGCTGATGGCGGTCACCTATTCGCTCCTGTTCGGGGCCATGTTCGGGGATTTGGGCCACGGCGCGGTTCTCGCGCTGGCGGGCCTGCTAATGTGGAAGGCGAAGGGCCTGTGGCTGGGCCGTGTGCTGATTTACGCGGGCGTATGCTCGATGGTCTTCGGCGGCGCGGTCTACGGCTCCGTCTTCGGCTATGGGACGGGCTACGGCTTTGATGTCCTGCGCCCGGCCTCCAACAGCCAGAGGATACTGGAAATCGCCATTTACGGAGGCGCGGCGCTGATTACGCTGGCCTGCGCGATGAACATCGTCAACGGCATACGGCAGCGGAACGTGAGCAAGGCGGTGTTCGGCGCGTCGGGGCTGGCGGGCGTCTGCCTGTATTGGGGCGTTGTGCTTCTGGTGTTCCCCTTCATCGGGTTCGGCTCCTCTCCGGTGGGCCTGCCGGTGCTGCTGGCCGGGGCGGCGCTGCCGCTGCTGCTGGTTTTTTTGCACGAGCCGCTGGCGTATATGGCCGCCCGCCTGCGCCGCTGGCGCCCGCGCGA
>WRLJ01000148.1 GCA_009777685.1 Oscillospiraceae bacterium
TCCAGCGACACGGCCTACCGCGTCGAGTTCTTCGGCGACGAAATCGAGCGGCTGAGCGAAATCCACGTCGTCACCGGGGCCGTGCGCGCCACGCTGAACCACATCGCCGTCTATCCCGCCTCGCATTACGTTTCCTCCCCGGAAAAGCTCGGCAAGGCCGCCGCCGACATCGAGGAGGAGCTGTGGGCCCGCGTCAGGCAGTTCGAGGAGGACGGCAAGCTGCTGGAGGCCCAGCGCATCAAGCAGCGCACCCTGTATGACCTTGAAATGCTGCGCGAGATGGGCTTCTGCTCCGGCGTGGAAAACTACTCGCGCGTGCTGAGCGGGCGCGAACCCGGCTCCACGCCCTTTACGCTGATGGACTACTTCCCGAAGGACTTCCTGATGATCATCGACGAGTCCCACGTCACCCTGCCGCAGGTGCGCGCCATGTACGCGGGGGACCGCTCGCGCAAGACCACGCTGATCGACTACGGCTTCCGCCTGCCCTCCGCGCTGGATAACCGCCCCCTGCGCTTTGACGAGTTTCAGGGGAAGGTCAACCAGCTTTTGTATGTCTCCGCCACGCCGTCGGACTATGAGCGCGAGCGCAGCGGGCAGGTCGTGGAGCTGGTCATCCGGCCCACGGGGCTGGTCGATCCCGCGATCTCCGTGCGGCCCGTGCAGGGGCAGATCGACGACCTGCTGGATGAAATCAACAGCCGCGCCGCCCAAGGCGAGCGCGTTCTGGTGACCACGCTGACCAAGAAAATGGCCGAGGACCTGACGACCTATCTGCAAAGCGCGGGCGTCCGCGTGCGTTATCTGCACCACAATGTTGACACGCTGGAGCGCATGGAGCTGCTGCGCGATTTGCGGCTGGGCGTGTTCGACGTTCTGGTGGGCATCAACCTCCTGCGCGAGGGCCTGGACCTGCCGGAGGTGAGCCTTGTGGCCATTCTCGACGCGGACAAGGAGGGCTTCCTGCGCAGCGAGACAAGCCTCATCCAAACCATCGGGCGCGCCGCGCGCAACAGCGGGGGGCTGGTCATCATGTACGCCGACCGCGTCACGCCGTCGATGGAGCGCGCCATCCGCGAGACCGACCGCCGCCGCGAAAAACAGGTGGCCTACAACACCGAACACGGCATCGTGCCGAAGACCATCATCAAGGGCGTGCGCGACACCCTGGAAATCTCCAAAAGCGCCGAGCCGGGCCGCCTGAAGGCCAGCGGCTTGAACGCCAGGGAGCGCAAGGAGCTGCTGGCCAAGCTGGAGACCGATATGCGGAACGCCGCCAAAATGCTGGAATTTGAATACGCCGCGCTGCTGCGGGATCAGATCATTAAACTAAAGCAAGAGGGGTAACGGGCACATGCGCAATTCCATCACCATCAAGGGCGCCAGAGAACACAACCTGAAAAACATCGACGTGGAAATCCCGCGCGACAAGCTGGTCGTGCTGACGGGGCTTTCGGGCTCGGGCAAGTCCTCGCTGGCGTTCGACACCATCTACGCCGAGGGCCAGCGGCGGTACGTCGAGAGCCTGTCCGCCTACGCGCGGCAGTTTCTGGGACAGATGGACAAGCCCGACGTCGACCACATCGAGGGGCTGTCCCCGGCCATCGCCATCGACCAGAAGACCACCAGCCGCAACCCGCGCTCCACCGTCGGGACCGTCACGGAAATCTATGACTACCTGCGCCTGCTGTGGGCGCGGGTCGGCGTGCCCCACTGCCCGAAATGCGGCAAGGAAATCCACCAGCAGACCGTCGATCAGGTCGTCGACCACATCCTCGCCCTGCCCGCGGGTACGCGCCTGCTGCTGATGGCCCCCGTCGTGCGCGCCCGCAAGGGCGAGTACGCCAAGGTCTTTGACGACGCCCGCAAAAGCGGCTACGCCCGCGTCCGCGTCGACGGCAGCCTGTACGACCTGAGCGAGACGATTCAGCTCAACAAGAACAAAAAGCACAATATCGAGATTGTCGTGGACCGTCTTGTGGTCAACGACGAGGTCCGCCAGCGGCTGGCCGACTCGGTGGAAACCGCCGCGGCGCTGTCCGGCGGCCTGGTGATCGCGGGCGTCGTGAACGGGGAGGATATCCTGTTTTCGCAGAACTACGCCTGCGACGACTGCGGCGTGTCGCTGGAGGAGCTGACGCCGCGCATGTTCTCCTTCAACAACCCCTACGGCGCGTGCCCGACATGCACGGGGCTGGGGACGCAGATGAAGGTGGACCCGGACCGGCTGATCCCCGACCGCTCCCTGTCGCTGGCGGAGGGCGCGGTCGCCGCCATGGGCTGGGGCTCAATGGACGAGGGCTCGGTCAGCCGGATGTACTACCGCGGGATTTGCGGCCATTTCGGCTGCGACGTCAACACCCCGGTCGCGGAGCTGCCGGAGGAAGCCCTGGATATGCTGCTGAACGGCTCGCGCGGGGTCAAGCTGGAGCTGGCCTATCAGCGCGCCAATGGGCGCGTCGGGCATTACAAGCAAGCCTTTGAGGGGCTGGTCCGCAATCTGGAGCGCCGCTACCGCGACTCGCAGAGCGAACACGCCAAGCAGGAGATCGAGAGCATGATGAGCGCGGTTCCCTGCCCGGAATGCAAGGGAAAACGCCTCCGCAGGGAATCCCTGGCCGTCACCGTCGGCGGCATGAGCATTTCGGACTATACGACGCTGAGCATCAACGGCGCGCTGGGATTTTTGAAACAATTGACGCTCTCCGGGAAAGACAGCCTGATCGCCGACCGCATCCTGAAGGAGCTGCGGGAGCGGCTGGGCTTTCTGCGCAGCGTGGGTCTGGAATACCTGACCCTCTCGCGCCAGGCCGGATCGCTGTCCGGCGGCGAGAGCCAGCGCATTCGGCTGGCCACGCAGATCGGCTCGTCGCTGATGGGCGTGCTGTATATCCTCGATGAGCCCTCCATCGGCCTGCACCAGCGCGACAACGACAAGCTGCTGGCGACCCTGCGCCGCCTGCGCGACCTGGGCAACACGCTGCTGGTGGTCGAGCATGACGAGGACACCATGCGGGCCGCCGACCATATCATCGACATCGGCCCCGGCGCGGGCGTCCGCGGCGGCGAAATCATCGCCGCCGGCACGCTGGACGACATCACGGCTTGCCAAGAGTCCGTCACGGGCCAGTACCTGAGCGGCGCGCGGCGCATCCCCGTTCCGGAAACGCGGCGCGCGGGCAGCGGCCGGAAGCTGGTCGTCCGCGGCGCGCGGGAGAACAACCTGAAAAGCGTCGACGTAACCCTCCCGCTGGGCACGTTCAGCTGCGTGACCGGAGTATCCGGCTCAGGCAAGTCCTCCCTGATCAACGAAATCCTCTACAAGGCTCTGGCGTCGGTCCTGCACCGCGCGCGCGCGCGCCCCGGCGCGCACGCCGCCATCGAGGGCTTGCAGCATGTGGACAAGGTCATTGAAATCGACCAGGATCCCATCGGGCGCACGCCGCGCTCCAACCCCGCGACCTATACGGGGCTGTTCGGCGAGATCCGCGACGTGTTCGCCGCCACGCCGGACGCGCGGACGCGCGGCTACGGGCCGGGGCGTTTTTCCTTCAACGTGCGCGGCGGGCGGTGCGAGGCCTGCGCGGGCGACGGCCTGCTGAAAATCGAGATGCACTTTCTGCCGGATATCTATGTGCCGTGCGACGTCTGCAAGGGCCGCCGCTACAACCGCGAGACCCTGGATGTCCGCTACAAGGGCAAAAACATCCACGAGGTGCTGGAAATGACCGCCGAGGAGGGCGCGGCGTTCTTTGAGAACATCCCGCGCATCGCGCGGAAAATCCGGACGCTGTGCGAGGTGGGCCTGGGGTATATCAAGCTCGGCCAGCCCTCCACGACGCTGTCCGGCGGCGAGGCCCAGCGCGTGAAGCTGGCCACCGAGCTGTCGCGCCGCGGCACGGGCAGCACCGTCTATATCCTTGACGAGCCGACCACGGGCCTGCACGTCGCGGACGTCCACCGTCTGATCGAGGTGCTGGACAAGCTGGTGGAGGCCGGCAACACGGTCATTGTGATCGAGCATAATCTGGAGGTCATCAAAACCGCCGACTATATCGTCGACCTCGGCCCCGAGGGCGGCGACCGGGGCGGGCGCGTGATCGCCTGCGGCACGCCGGAGGAGGTCGCGGCAAACATGGGCAGCTTTACGGGGATGTATTTGAGAGAGTATTTGGACATCAGGGATTGAGAGGTGGCCCCGGTATGGACGCATACGAAAAACTCACCATTCTCGGCGACGCGGCGAAGTTCGACGCCTCCTGCGCGTCGAGCGGCTCGGGGCGGGCGGGCAAGCCCGGCCAGCTGGGCAACGCCTTCTCCGCCGGAATCTGCCACACCTGGGCCGCCGACGGGCGGTGCGTCTGCCTGCTGAAGGTCCTGCAGTCCAACGCCTGCCTCTACGACTGCCAATACTGCCAAAACCGCCGCTCCAGCGACGTGCCGCGCGCCACCTTCACGCCGGAGGAGCTGGCGGAGCTGACCGTGCAGTTCTACCGGCGCAATTATATTGAAGGGCTGTTCCTGTCCTCCGGGGTGTACAAAAGCCCCGACCACACGATGGAGCGCATGATCCAGACCCTGCGGCTGCTGCGGGAAAAGCACGGCTTCGGCGGCTATATCCATGTAAAAACCATCCCCGGCGCGGACATGGCGCTGGTCAATCAGGCCGGCCTTCTGGCCGACCGCATCAGCGTCAACATCGAGCTGCCCTCCTCCGCCTCGCTGGAGCGGCTCGCGCCGGAGAAAAAGCCCGACATGATCTTCAATCCCATGAAGGGCATCCGCAACGCCCAGCGGATGTACCTGGAGGACGGGCGGAAGTTCCGGGGGGCCCCGGTGTTCGCGCCCGCCGGGCAGTCCACGCAGATGATCGTCGGCGCCACGCCGGACACGGACCTGACCATCCTGCGCCTGTCAGACGGCATGTACCGGCGGTTTCAGATGAAGCGCGTGTATTTTTCGGCGTACATTCCCGTCGGCGTCAATCCGGCCCTGCCGGCGCGGGGAAGCGCGGCGCCGCTGTTGCGCGAGC
>WRLJ01000149.1 GCA_009777685.1 Oscillospiraceae bacterium
CGGCGACGCGCTGCCCCGGTCACAGTGCCGCCGTTTGCGGAAATGCCGGACGGCGGGATGGTCATGCCGATCACTATTTTCCCGGATATTGTAAAGAACGAACTCGACAACCGCGCTGTAAAAACCAATATCACCCTCCCGGCATGGCTCAAGGACTGGGCGGGGACACAGGGGATCAATCTTTCCCAAACACTGCAAACAACTCTCCGGCAAATGTACGAGGCAAAACAGTAACCACACCGCCGGTAAAGACGCGCACAAAAACCCTCGCCATCGTACCGCTTGAAAGCAAAGCACCCCATACACTTGTGTAGAAAGGGCGCTTGGCTGCCGAAGGGAGTGAGTTGGTAACACGCTGTTACCAACTGAAGATGAAATCTGCCCCATACACGTCTCCGCGTCCCTATTAGGGACGCGGAGACGCGCGGAATAAAAATATGCCCGGCAGGCGCAGTGCCGGGCCGGGGCGGCTATGTTCAGAACTTTTTTCAGGTGCTCGCGGCGAGTTCAATCACCTGATACGGATGTGTGTGTAATAGTCAGCCAGCACGGCCGCGAGACTCAGCACCCCAACTATTGCGTGCACTATCACGAGAATTCTTAGCCAGTCCATTGTGCGACACCTCCCTTTGCTCTGCTGTCCCCGCCTCTACCAACTCCCCGTATAATCATCCTCGTACATGACCCCGTTAATTCGGATGCTCCGGCCCGCGGACGTGTTCCACGCCAGCGGCCTGCCCGATACGCCGCCGCCGGTGAACTCAAAGGTGACAGCGTGGCTTTGGGGAGAGGAGGCCGTGCCCCGCATGTCCACATGCGTATAGATTCGCCGCAGCAGCGTTTCGCTGATCGGGTTTTGCGGCGCTTGCCACGACCGGCTCGTCGCCGTGCTGCTCACCGTGTCCAGGACGATGGTGGTTGGCTGGGTGCGCGTCCTCCCGTCGCGCATCTGGTAGCTGACCGACGGCCAGCTCAAATGCGCCCGCAGCGTCGCCGGGGGAGTGACGGCCGCGGTGTGCGCTCGCGTCGTCCAGGCCGTACAGTTCCCCTGACAGCCGTAAGCCTGCTGCACGACCGTAAAGGACGCGCTGGCGCTGACTTCAAAGCCATAGCCCGCCTTTAGGGTCGGCGGCGTCAGCGTGACCGTCGGCGCGTTCAGCGTGGCGCGGTACGTGAAGTAGCGCGTACACGGATAGGCTGCGGGTCCGCCCGTGGTTGAGATCGTTTTGTTGTGCGGATCGGTCTCCGTCCACTGGATTTCCGTGCCCGTGGAGTAATCCGCCGGCGGCAAGTAGGCCGTGCCGCTCAGGGACGCCGTCACCGTTCGCGTATCGTCCGCCGTCACGGTTATGGTAAAGCCGCTGCCGGCCTCCGGCGATACGAAGCTGTAGGTCAGCGTGGTCGTTTGTCCGCCGTTGAGCGTCACGCTTTGGGTTTGCGTGCCAATTTCCGCAGTCCGCGGGGAGATAGAGAAGCTGACCGATTTCGTGACGGACTGATCGCCTGTGTTCCGAACCGTTACCGTCGCGGTTTGGTTTTGATATCGCGTATAGCTTGTCGGGGTGACGGAGACCACGGACACGAAGCCGGGCAGCTGGACCGTCCCGGTCGAGCTGCTGGTGCTGTCCGCCGTGGCGGATACGGAAAACGAGCCTTTGGCGGACGGCGCGGTGAAGCTGAACGTCACTGTGGTCGATACGCCGGCGTTCAGAGAAACACTCCGGCTGGCCGGCGTGGAGGTACGGTTCAGGCTCACCGTTCCTGTTTTCGATTGCCCGCCGGTATTCCGCACCGTTACCGTCGCCGTTACGCTCTGTCCCGGCGTGGGATTCGAGGGCGAGAGGCTGACCGACTGGATAGAGAGAAACCCCGGCGCGGGTGTGGGGGCGGGTGTCGGCGCCGGCGTCGGAGGCGGCGTGGGCGCGGGCGTTGACGGGCTGGACGTGGACGGGGGGGCGGCCGTGGAGGGGGCCGTTATCGTGTTTGTACAGAATCCCTCAAATTTCCCCCACCAGTTGGCGTACTGCTTATAGCAGCCGCTGTGCGTGCCGAAGATCGATACCCAAAAAACGCCGTCAGGGCTCTTGTGGTCGTTAAACGGAGGATCAATAAAGGTTTTTTGAGCGCCGCCAACCAGGCTGAGCGTTGTGGGCTTTTTGCATTTGCTGCAGTTAAGAGTGTATGAGCTGCCGATGGAGGTCGAGTTGGGGTAGCTGTAATACCCGACCGAGGGATCAATGCACCAGCCTTCCGTATGTCTGTTATGTGTATATGTGTGCGAGTTATACTGCCCGCATGTCGCGGCGGCCAAGACGTCAACCGGATCATAGATAACCAGCGCGGCCGACGCCAGCGCGAGGGCCGCCGTTATGGCCAGGGTACGCAGGGCAAGCCGCCGAAAGGAGCCGTTCATGTGTTTTTACCTCCTGTAATCTAAAAAATACCGCCTTCACGCGCGGGAAAACCGCTCCCCGGCGCATTCCGTGAAGCGGTTCATTGAGATATCGTTTCCTGAGCCTGTCTGTCCGGACTTGTCCTCGCCGTCAGTCCGTAATGGTGACCTTGAGCCCGAAAATCACGTGCTCCCCGTTTTCCAAGTCACCCCAAAATTCATCGTTCGTATAGAGGCCGCTGATTTTTTCATCCGCCCTGGTGATTCTTACGATGTAAACACGCTGCTCCTCTTCCGGCGGAAGATACGGGTTTTTGTTGAAGTCAAACCAAATGTTATAATACTTTTCGCCGTATATGAGCCTGTCAAAGGCAATGACGTTGTTCACCTCATGACGTATCCCAAAGAGTATGCCGACCTCCTGCACCCCGCTTTGCGACAGATGCACCGGTTCTCCCAGCTCCACCCCCCACAATGATTTGACGGGGTCGGGATTGTTGGTGTTGTATCCGTACATTAACGGCCATGGGCCGTAAAAGGACACCATGATTTGCGGGTACAGGGGATGCGGCAGGCTGGTGTCGTGGATGTCCACGCGCAGCGTGTCGGTGCTTCGTATGTGGGTGATCTCAATCCCGGCCAAAAACTCCTGGAACAGCAAATCGCAAATCTGCTCGTCCAGATAGTAGAGGTCATACCACTCGCTCTGGCGATGGTCCTCCTCGCTTTTGGTCAGGTAGTCCTCCACCGCCCACTCCGTAAGCTCCTCCGGCGGCAGCATGTTGCTGAACGTCACTATGCTTTGTTCCCTGGTGTAATCCACCTTCGGCATAAACAGATTGTTCGACCCCTGCATAATCCGGAAATAGGTAACATACCCGAGGCCGGGGAGCGCCCATTCGCTTGTCTCGTCCTCATCCTCGAATACCCCAAAGGCCGACGCGCGCCGATAATACCGCAGATACCCGCCCAGGTTATAGATCATCTGAGCGGCCTGTTCCCGGCTCAGCGTCAAATCCGGGTAAAACATCCCAGAGCCGCCGCCGGAGATAATGCCCAGCCATAACGCGCCCGTAATGCGCGGGTCGTCGCAGTCCTCAAACCAGGATTCGCCGTAACGCTCGGCGAGACCCTCATGCCCGGTGTCTTCTATGAGGGCTACCAGGTCCTTCTGCTGCGTATACTCTATATAATTGAGCGCGAGCAGCGTATACTCGTACCGGGTGATGGGCCGCGTGTAGTCGCCCTGGATCTCCTCCGGGATAATGCCCAGCTCATACAGGCTGCGTATGCCGTCCGCCGCCCAGAAGGTGGCGCTTCCCTCATCAGGAAAAGCCTCGGCAGCGCTAACCGCCGCCGGAACCGCGGCCAGCAGGGACAAAACGAGGAGAAGGGAAAGCATGGTTTTCAGGGTTTTCATGGTGTGGTCCTCCTTTTGGTTAAGTGTTTTTGGTTGGCTGATGGGCCTCTTTCACTGTTGACATACGTAATATTACGTGTTATAATGGCTCTGGAGGTGAGGGGATGACGGCCAAGGAGCTAAAGCGGAAGCTGATAGCGGATGGGTGGACAATAGAGCAGGGCGGCAATCACGAACAGGCGACGCATCCTCAAAAGCCCGGCATTAAGGTTTCCATCCACCGGCACACGGGCGACATCCCCACCGGAACGCTGAACAGAATTCTGAAGGACACGGGGCTGAAAAAGTAACCTTGCCCTTTGGATGACACAGAAAGGAGCTAAATTGATGAAATACGTGTATCCGGCAATCCTGTATCCCGACGACGGTAAGGTCGGCGTTACAGTTCCCGACCTGCCCGGTTGCCATACATTTGGCGACGACAGAGCCGACGCGCTGTTTATGGCAAAGGACGCAATGGAAATGTGGTTGTGGGACGCTGAGAACAAGCACGAGCCTATCCCCGCCGCTTCTGAAACGCTTCCTCTTGAACCCGGCGAAACCATTACCCTGATAGCCGCCGACACTGACGAATACCGTAAAGCCAACGACACGCGGGCCGTGAAGAAAACGCTGTCTATCCCGGCATGGCTAAACCATCAGGCGGAAACGGCAAACGCGCCGTTCTCGCAAATACTACAGCAGGGCCTGAAGGAATACTTGCGAATCGCCGACTGAATCAAGCTCATGCAGGGATTTCGCCGCCGTTTCTCCGTTCCCGCTCCAGTGTTTTTTCCCATGTGCGTTCGGCTTGATCTTTGAGAAATGCCGTCATCGGTCCCAAGTCTTCCGCCGTGTCATAGGCGAAAAGCGCCTCGTAGTAGGCGGTCTTGTTCTCCTCGCGGATAATCAGCGGCGGATGATCGTGGATCATCAGAAAATAGTTCAGGAGCGCGCGTCCCGTTCGCCCGTTGCCGTCCGCAAACGGATGGATATGCTCAAACCGGGCATGGAAGTACGCCGCCGCCATCAAGTTATCCGTTCCCGCGTATTCGGACAGCTCGGTCAGAAGCTCCTCGATATCGCGCTCAACTTCCTCCGGGAGTGAACCGACCTCGGCTATCCCGGTCACATAATCATGTTTTTTGAACTCTCCGGGACGTTCGCCTTGCTCTATATAACGGCGCGCGTCATACGTCCCTCCGGTCAGAATGCCGTGGGTTTCCTTGATTAGGTC